>CAYSBM010000311.1:0-4514 GCA_964429095.1 uncultured Solibacteraceae bacterium
TGGCTGATCTGCTCCTTCATCGTGCGCGAGAGCGGCACCAGCTTCACGGCGATGTCGATCAAGTCCTGTTCGCTCACCTGGCGGTCCTGAAGCCGGGCCTGCGTCAGGGCGGAAATCACGCATTGTTCGATTTCGGCGCCCGTCCAACCCTCGGTGAACTGGGTGAGTTGTTTGAGGTCGAAGCCGCGGATGTCGACGCCCCGGCGGGTGAGGTGGATTCTGAAAATCTCCATCTGCTCTTCTTTGCTCGGCAGGTCGACGAAGAAGACCTCATCGAAACGTCCTTTGCGGATCATTTCCGCCGGGAGCAGATCGATCCGGTTGGCGGTGGCGGCGACAAACAGACCGCGGGTTTTCTCCTGCATCCAGGTAAGGAAGAACGCGAAGATTCTGCCCTGCTCCCCGCTGGTTTCAGTCGAGGTAATGCCCATTTCAATTTCGTCGAACCAGAGCACCGCGGGCGCCATCTCTTCCAACATGCGGCAGGCTTGGACAAAGACGCCCTCAGGTTTGCCGTGCCGGCCGGAGAAGATCTCGACCATGTCCACACGGTAAAGCGGCAGTTGGAAACAACTGGCAATGGCTTTTACCGACAGGCTCTTGCCACAGCCGGGAATGCCCATCATGAGGATGCCTTTGGGCACAATCTCCTCAGTCAAGGTGTCGCGCAGGTGAAACAGTTTCCGGCGTTCGAGCAGCCATTTCTTCAGTCCCTGGAGACCGCCGATTTCATCCAGGTTGGTGGTCGGGGGGATATCCTCAATCACGCCGCTGCGGGTGACCAGCATGCGTTTCTCTTCGCGCAGAACCGGCAGGGATGCCGGTCCGAGGGTTCCGCCGATTGCCAGCGCGCGGCGCAGCGCGTAACGCGCCTCGTCCAGCGTGAGACCCTGCAAGGTGCGCGCAAACAGCTCAATCACAGCACCCTCGGCGTCGCCGGCGGCTGCCGTCTCATCACGTAGGAAATCCACCAGTTCCACCAGATCCGGCGGCCTTAGTTCCAGATACATGATGCTACGGGAGATCTCCTCCGGCAGGTAACGGACGGCGGAGGTGATTACGGTGTATTTTCGCCGGTCCAGGCAGCTCGCATACAGATCCCGGAGCCGGCGGCGGATCTCAGCCGATTCACGCAGGGGCTCGTGAAAGTCCTTGAGGTGAAATATGGCCGGACCCTGGTGAGCGATGATGAAATCCAAAGCGCCGCGCGGCGTTGCGGCGCTCTGCACCACCGTTTGCTCAGCCTGCCGCATCCCTTCGGTGAGGCTCCAACTCCAGACCGGCAGAGGCTCCGGGCCTTCCAATCTCGACGCCACTTCGGCAAGGATCCGGCTTACCCGCTGTTCCTCGGCGGACCGGATGTAAAGCAGCGGACGACCGGAGGCGAAGATCTCTCGAATGGCAGCCCCCGCGCGACTGATGGGCTTGCTCTCCCCTGCTGCTGTGACGGTCTCAGTCGCCATCCGGCGCATCCTCCTCTTTGCTAATGACGTGCCGGCGGGCGGTTTGGCCTGTTCTGGCCTTGCGGAGCTAACGGCGCAACATTGCCACTCCGGCAGGCGATCACGGAAACGGCGGGCGCAAAGTTTCTGCGCCGAGCCCACAATAAATTCGACGGCACTTGGCTGAATCCGTATCCAATACGGAATTCAAGTTTCTTGGCCGCGCCAGGCGTCGCGTAAGCCTGGCGCAGGTCGGGTTGAGCCAAATAGCGGAAGCTACCGTAAGGCTGTTCATATTCACCGTAGAGCTGCACCTGCCAGTCTGGTGTCTGGTAGTAACAGAACGGAATTCCCGAGTCGTCTTGCAAGACCGCCACGCTGGTTTCCAGCACCTTGCGGCGTAGAGTGGCGAAACCCTTATGATGCGGCATGTAACTGGTGGACTTGAAGAAGGTGACAAACGGCGCCGTGCGGTCCAGATAAGCCAGGAAGGCGCGGTTGCCGCTGAGACGGGGGCCCAAATTCACGGTGAAAAAATAAAGCTTTTGGACCGGAGGTTCCCCCACCCGGCGGAACATGATCTCGATGCCCCGGTTGCTGGCTCCGCGTGCGCCCACTTTAACGCGGTCCCAGGGCGCCAGCACGCCGCCCTCGGCCACATGGACGGGCTTGACATTCAGGACCTCGGCGCCCAGCCGGGCCAGTTGCACCAGGATATCGGGGAGAATGCCATTCAGCTTCTGCCCGCGCACCGTGCGGTCCATTTCGCGGGTAACGAAAAAACTGCGCTGGAGCAGCGACTCCAGGCTTGCACGCGTGTTCACCAACCAACGGTCCAGGTCCTTGCGCAATTCCTGCTCCCCCGGCAGCGTACCGATCGGTTCCAACCCGATCAGGACATAGACCGGATGATGGGGAAACAAGACTATGGCGTGTAGCGCATCCGGCCCGCCGAACGGGTAAAGGAGCACCAGCTTTCTATACTCCGGCCGGTCCAGTTCCGTGCTTTGGAACCGATCCATGGCCGGCAAGCGTTGGGCTTCCAAAGACCGCCAGACACGGTCAAATTCTCTTGCGTGCTCTTTCCACGCCGGCGACTCCATCAAGTCCTGGAGCCCATTGGCTGGTTGAAGCGGTAGACCAGCTAGAAGCCGGGCTACCTGGTTGGCGTCAGCGGCGAGGGCGCGTACCGCGGACGGCAGCAGCACACCCACTCACCCTGCCAGCCGGACACAAATTACCTTCCAGAAAATGCAGCGCACAGAATAAGGTCACGCGCGGCGTCCGGCGGACGCTGCGCAAAGACAATCACCTCTTGGGGAGCGGAATGACAGTGACCTTATTCGCTTCTATGGTCACGTCTTTGTTGATCTCACCGTAAATCGGGCTGGAAACCTGAACCTTGTAAGTTCCAGGATTCAATAGCAGCCCGCCCCCGGCGTTATTAAGTTCGTCAACGTAACCATAGAACTTGCCGTTGATAAAAACGGCGCTGGTGTCGCCCCCCGCCACTGAGATGAAGGACTCTGGCACCCCGCCGCCAAAACGCAGTCTGCCAAAGGGCGGCTTGGCCGGTTCAACGGGCTTCAACTTAAAGCTGACCTTGGTGGTCTTCTTGGGCCGCACCGTGACCTTGGTGGTGTAATCCTCGTAACGAGGATCCTTGATCGTGACCTCATGCTCGCCGGCGGCTACCGCGTATTTCTCGGGGACCGAGAAGCGCACGGCCGGTCCCACGTACTTGCCGTCCACGAAGATTCCCGCACGGCCGGGTTTGCCGCGGGCTTTGATGTAACCAGTCTCTTCTGCTGCGAATCCGACTGTAAACGCGAGAGTCAGAGCAACGAGTAGTGTCCAGACTCTCATGCCTCAAGTCTAGCACCATAGGCCAGAAGATTAAAGGATATTCCGATACACAACGTACCGGCTGTTCTCAAATACGGCAGTACGGGATCGGATGCGGCGCCCGGCGCTCAGTACAACAAAATCTACTCCCCAACTGGCATAGACAGGGAACGCTTCCGGCCCTGGCTTAACCGCCAGACTTTGCTGCCAGCGCCGCCACCACTCCTGGCTGAACTTACGCAAGTAGTTCACCTGCCCCCCGCTTTTCCAGTCCACGTAGACAGCGCGGAGGGCTCGGGCACGGAAGATGCCCGGTTCCAGGCTCTTACCGGCCTCGGGAAATACGAAAACCGCGTCTACGGGGGTTGAATTCCGCGCCCATTGGGCCAGTTGGGCAAGTTCCGGAGTCTCCAGCCTGGGGGCTCTCGGCAGTCCCCCCAGGGGCGAGATCAGCAGGAACGGCAGCACGACGGCGCAACCGGCGGCCGGGGTAGCCCAGCGGCTGCGTCGGGAGGTGAAGTAAGCCGCAGCCGCCACCAGAGCGGCTAGCAGCAGAGCAAACCCCACACGGCGCGCCACGGCTCCCGGCCAGGGCCAGGACCAGAGCTGGTCAAAGCGCAGTTGCATGGGGATCAAGAACGCTACCCAGAGCCAGAAAATGGCCTCGGCCATTCGCCGTTGGGAGGCAGCTTTCATGCCGGCAGCCAGCGCGGCGACCAACATCACTACACAAGTGAACAGCAAAGCGCGCATGGGCTGAAACTGCGGAATGATAGCCAGTTTCCACTTTTCCAAGCGCAGATAGGAGCCCGGGGCGCTGGCCAAGCCAATGGCCGGCAATCCAAATAGCAAGAAATTCAGAACCTGGTTGGTCGGGCGCCGCAGCCGGCCCCAGGCAACTAGAGCGAGTAGCCACATGGTCAAGTAGTGCCAGACCAGCGTGCCGCCCCAGACGGAGATCCAGTTATAAGGCGCGCGCAGCCGCTGGAGCTTTTCTTGGGCCAGGTCGATGCGGCTGAGCAATTCTTGTTTTTCGGTTTCGCCGACCTGCCAGCGCGATAGCAGAAACAGCAGCAGGACAGCGCCCAGAAGCGGAAGCAAACCCAGGATTCTGCGTTGCATGACCTCCGGCTTTCCCGGCCACAGCGTCAATGCAAAGTAAATGATCCAGAAAGGATATACGGCGGGCGGCTGCCGATAAAGACTTCCGCGAGAATGCCCCGCTGG
>CAYSBM010000312.1:0-4502 GCA_964429095.1 uncultured Solibacteraceae bacterium
ACACCGGACAATTCACTTGCTAATTCAACCGGACAAGTTGACATGCTACCGACATCGGAAAGACGAGACCCTGACGGCTGGGAGCTTAGTGAAGCCAGCTGTAACTCAGCCCTCGCGGCAGGGAGGCAGACTGTTGAGCGAGAGCGTAACCGGCCTTCAGTCCTCGAGACTTGCAAGTGGCGCTCCAGCTAGCCGGCATCATGGACAAGAAAAGAACCGTCTGATATCAATGGTCGTATGAAAGAGTTGCGGTATAACCGGAGGCATTTTGTCGCTGGTTCCCTGGCTGCAGCCACTGCCACAAGAGAAATCAGCCGGCCGGCGGCGCCGGCCACAAACCGCGGGGGTAAGCTGCGAGCTGGAGCTGCCGCTTCCAACATCACGCCGCATCTTGGTTGCTCGCTGGCCGGAAATATGACGGACCAACTCGGCGCCGAGGTGCATGATGAATTGCACGTGCGCTGCCTGGTGCTGGACAACGGCTCCGCCCAATTGGCGCTGGTAACCTGTGATCTATGTGCTGCGCCGCGGCAGGTGCTGGACCGCGCCAAGCGGCTTATCCAAGAACACTGTGGTATCCCACCCAGCCACGTGCTCGTGGCGGCAACGCATACTCACAGCGCGCCTGCCGCGGCGCACATCTTCCAAAGCTGGCCCGATCCGAGTTATTTGAACTTTCTGGTACTGCGCATCGCGGACGCAGTACGCTGCGCCATGAACCGCTTGGAACCGGCGCGCATTGGCTGGGGCGTGGGACGTGAAGAGCGGTTGGTCTTCAACCGGCGTTATGTCATGAAGCCCGGCACCGTGCCTCCGGATCTTCTCGGCGGCACATCGGACACAGTTTGGAGTAACCCGGGAATCGGCAATCCAAATGTGATCCGTCCTGCCGGGCCAATTGATCCCGACGTAGGCGTGCTGGCCGTGGAGGCTCTGGATGGCAGACCTATTTGTGTTGCCGGCAACTACGCCTTGCATTACATGGGCGACGTTGCGCCAGGACATATCAGCGCCGACTACTTCGGGGCCTGGGCCCTGGCCATGGCCAAACTTGCCGGCGTCTCTGGTGAAGATCGCTATCCGCCATTTGTCGCCATGCTGACCAACGGCTGCTCAGGAGATATCAACAACATCGACGTGATGAAGGGCATAAGAACTCGCCTGCCGCCATACCAAAAAATGCGCCAGGTTGCCGGGCAACTTGCCGCGGAGGCTTACCGTGTCTGGCGAAAGATGGACTTCACTGAATCAGTCGAATTGGCTGCGTCCATTGAAGAAGTCCAGCTTGGAGTCCGCTTGCCTTCAGAAAAGGATCTCGCCCGGGCTAGGCAGATTCTCTCAGCTGCGCCTCCTGGCGAGCTGCGGGACAAAGTGCAGATCTATGCTCGGGTAACAGTTCTGCTCGCGGAAAGCTATCCGAAGCGGGTTCAGACTCCGGTGCAGGCACTTAAAATCGGCCCGGTCGGCCTGGGCGCCTTCCCCGGCGAGGCTTTCGTGGAATTAGGGCTGGAAGTTAAGGCCAAGAGTCCGTTTCAGCCGACATTGCTGATCGAACTGGCCAACGACTACCGCGGCTACATCCCAACCTTGCGAGCGTTCCAGGAAGGTGGCTATGAAACCTGGCGCGCAAAATCAAGTTACCTGGAGCCTGCAGCAGCGTCGGTCATGACCGCTTCCATTCTGCGGCAACTTGGTGCGCTGGCGTCATAGGCCGCCAGCTTCCGTTTCCTCCTCGATTTCTCGGTATGCGGTCAACTTTACAGGACCTAACAGGCCGTTGAGATCGATGTTCTTCAAGTACTGAGCCCGGTCGCCTACAGCCCGTTCTCCAGCGTTCGAATTCGTCACTAGAAGTTTCAGGAGGTTCAGTCCCGGACGGGCCGCTGCTGTGATGTCATAGGTCATAGGCTTCCAAACGCGCTCACCAAGGGCCTTGCCGTTCAGCCATGCTTCCACAACCACACCAACCTCGCCGGGGTCGAGTTCCAAATGGTACTTGAGATATTCCGGCATTAGATGGAAAGTGGTTTCATACAAAAATGATCCGGCGAAATGTTCCAAGGCCGTGCCGGTCAGGCTCCCCAGCGTGATGCAGGTCTGCGTGGTGGTGAACCGCAAGGGTTCTGACAGTTCATCACGGCTATCCACGGCCAGGGTCAACTGCGCGTTCATACCTGCCGGTACAGGCACCCGTCCGTTCTGCGGCTTCACGGGCAGTCCGTTGACAAATACCCGCGCTTGGTGCGAGAGCTTGGGCATGATCAGCTCAGCCGTGCCCGGCGGAACCGTCAACCTGTACCAAGTAGTGGACACCGTTTGTTGTGGCAGTTTGCCCTCCGGGCTGTAAACAATGTCCCGTAACACTCCGCCATCCGGCTGCGCAATGCGCGCCATGGCGCGGAAATCCCCCCGGTCCTTCTCCACTTTGACCAGCAGTGAGTTCCATCCCGCCCGCAGCCGGACGGGCGCCTTATGCGCCCACATCTCACGCATTTCCAGATAGGGCGGAAATTCATGGAAGCTGATCACCTGCTCGCCGTTCATCCAAGCTTTGGCGTTCGGGGCCGTCACTATTAGCCGCGCCTCGGTTTCTCGCGGGACATAAACTCTGGTGTACAGATACGCCACTGCTCCCCAAAGGCTTTGAGCGCCCAGCGCCGTGTTCAGGTCGATGAAATAGCTGGTGGCGGTCTCTCTCATCCACCGAAGCTTATTAGTTCCGGATTGGATGACATCAGTCAGCACCACGCTGCGTTCCGGCGGGTCAACCTCCTCGAAACCTTGGTGGTCCTTACTAGGAAACGGCCCCATGAGACGCCACTCGCGGATCGAGAAGCTTTCCGGAGCCAGCCAAGCTTCCGGCCATATTCGATCATGCGCATCTTGAGCCGCCCATCCTCGTGCTTCGCCAAGGCCATCGGACTCGCGGGCGACGCGAGCTTTAGGCACAGGAATCTGGCTCGCCTGGGGAGTAAACAGCCAGCCTCTAGCCAGCGCCAGCGGCTTGAGATCCACCAGTTCCCGTCTTGTCACCTTCAGGCCACGGGCCGGATCGGGACGGAAAACCACATAGAATCCATCCCACGGGGCAAAGTTCAGTCTAACCAGCGTCCGGTTCTCACGGCGGTTGAATCTCAGCGGTTGCTCGTGCCCGGTCTCAGCGTCCCAACGGTACGGTGTTCCGGTGGTACGGAATTCGACTTTCAGCACACGGCCCGCGTCCCAATCGTTCGCCACCCAGTAGAAGTCCGTACCGAGTTTCTGCCGGTGGAGATAGTAGAAGTTGCGCTGCTCACCCTCCAAGACCCGTGCGTCCTTCTCCAGTTCCCGGTCCAGAAGCGATGTAACCGGCGAGATGTCCGCTGGCCACTGAAAATCCTTGCCTCCCTCAGTCATGTCCAGGAATCTGCCAAATGTGCGCCGCTCCGGAAAGTAGAAATCGCCCTTCACCAGATAAGCCCTTCCACCACGCGCATTGTGGCGTGGTATGCCCGTCTGAGGCGCGGCGCCGAAGACGGCCTCCACTAGCCGGCACAGTTCCGGATCCCCGCGCCCCTCCTCTACAGAAGCTTCGGGCAATCGTTCCATTGCAATGACCTTGCCGCCGGCCTCGTAGAAGGTCTTGATCCGCCGCATCACGGCCTTGCGAATGGTGGACACAGGCGGCATGATCAGGACCGAGTAGCTCTGAGGCCCCAGACGCAGTTGGCTCCCTTCCACTCGCGCCTCCAACATGTAAGTCGAGTCCAGGGGATCGAAGTCCCAGCCGGCGCGCTGCAAGCCGGCCATGAGGTTGGCGTAAGCGATTTCTAGCTTTTGCGCCTCCTCCGGCCAAGCGCCGGGATCGCGGTGCGAGGGAAGAACGCCCGCTTCAGGCCGCGTGGGGTCGAAGAGCTTCTCCGCTCTGGCCCACATGCTCTCGATAGGACACAAGACAGCAATCTCCGCCACATGGCGGCCACCACTGTTCATATAGCTTACGCGCCGGATGTAGTCGGCATAGTGATGGAAATACTTGAACCACGGTTGATGGTAGAACCAGTCTGCGTGATAGGTGATCTTGTCGTGATCGTAGTTGAACAGTTGGATATACAGGTTCAGTCCCCAGGCCGCAAACATATTGGCCACCAGTTTGATGCGTTGAGGACTTAGAAACGACATATTGCCCTGAAGAGCCTGTTGTTCGATGGCGAACCGGCTCCCTTTCATCAAGGCAACCGTACGCGGCTCCTTGTAATCCCGTGGATACCTGCCCACTTCGTACAATCCGTCCACTTCCGGGATAGACACCGCTCGAACGACGCTGAAAAAATCGCCCATGGCATCGGTCTGCCGTTGAAGCGAATCTTCCCAAAAAGACCCCAACCGCCGCAGTCCGCGGCGTTCACACCATTCGGTCACCATCCCGCCATACACTGTTGAATACAAGTGCGTAATGACGTCCATGTAATCGCACCGGACCTTTTCCGTCTTGGGCCCGGCCTCACGGAAAACCACCGGCA
>CAYSBM010000313.1:0-4479 GCA_964429095.1 uncultured Solibacteraceae bacterium
CCAGGCCAGAACAGCAGGCAGCATGACCGCCAACTCTTTGCTCTTGAACGCTAGCCAGAAACATAGAAAAGCCAACACCCAGCGGCGGCGGATCCAGGCGTAGAGCGCGAGCAGTGAAAACAGCGTGCAGGCAACATCGAAAACATACATCGGTTTCCAATAGGCGTCGAAAACCGCCATATGAAAAGCGAAGAAGGCCGCCCCTGCCGCTGAAGTGAACCGGTCGGCCTCCATGCGGCGGAGCAGCAGATAGATCAGCCACACGTTGATGAAGTGCAGCGCGTGGATGCCGGCGATATACCAGGGGAATTTCAGCCCGGCTCTTAGCGCCAGAATACGGAAATACAAGTGGCCCACAGGACGAAAATTCACTTTGGATATCTGAGGACTTATCGCGCCGGCGGCATAGGAGACCAGCGGCGTATAGGGCGCCCAGGAAATATTGTCCAGTTCGTCATCCTGAAAGTAGCCTTCATACGCGCCGCGATTGGCTACCAGAAACAGGCCCATCATCGCCAGCATCAATAAGGTACCCGCCAATCGCCACCGTTTCATAGCTCTTATCTGGTATAACATGGACCTCAATCCTGCGCTGCCGGCTATGCATTCGATGTCGCCAGCAGATCCAGGCCGGTGTCGACGCCAAGATTGCAGCCAACCAGCCGGCCACCTATAACCAGCAGCAGTTGCGGCACTGCGGGAAAACGGCATCGTTAACGGGTTGCAGACCCAGGGTGGCGCGCCGCGTGGCCACATAAGCTTCGCTGTTCCAAATCGCAGCTAGCGGTTCGTCCAGAAGGTTCCCGTGCTGCCACTGGTTGCGGCTCGCGTGGCAGCAAACCATGCTCGTGCCGTTGCTGTGCAAGACCAAGGTATTGAACAGCGTCGAGCAACGCCGCGGCTGGGCCGGGCGCGGTTGTAACGATGAGGTTGGAAATATCGAATCCAGATGCCAGGTGGCGCTCCGCCAGCATTTGCCCGGGATATCCCATTCCACTGTCCGCCCATCGATGACAAACACGCCGGGATCCGCCGTAAAACGGTCAAAACCCATCACAGACGCCAGTTCCCGCGCTGGCTCCACCTGATGGTGGTTCCATTCGAAAACCAGCATTCGAAAGATCATTAGCGGACGCTGCGAGCCTAGTTCACGGCGCACCCTTAATAGGAGGGCGGCGTTGCGTAATGCCAGGTCCAGACTGCCTCCCACACGGTACTTCTCATAGACCTGTTGTGTTATGCCATCAATCGCACAGACGATTTTATATAGTCCAGAACGGCATATTTGCTCGGCGCGGGCGCGGTCCAGGTCAAAGTTCATCCCAGAATTAATCCTGCAACGTACCTGCCGCGCGGCTGCGGCCTGGATCATTCGAACGATGTCCGGATTCAGAAACGGCTCTCCATGCTTGAAAAGGTCAAGGATCATCGCATAAGGGGCAATCTTATCCAAAATGCGAAGGAAGTCCTCATAGCGAAGCATTGACCGGGAGGAATGAACGTCACCATCGTAGTGGCCCTGGCAACAAAAACGACAGCGGAGCCGGCAAACGTTGCCGGTTTCAACCATGTAGTACAGCGGGGAATATGGCAGGGAGCCTGATTGGTTGTAGCCCAACAGATACCCGGCGGCGTTCAGCATCCGCGCGGGAGCAAGGTTCCCTGCGTACAGGTAGTCGCGGTACGGATCCAAGCGCCTGTTGATCCAGCGCCAGAACGAAGAGACCACCTTCAAGCCCGCGCCCCTGACATGCTCTTGGACATCACCGATTCCGTAGACAAGCAATCATAGCATTACCTTAAGCGTGCAGGGTGTATCCTATCGGTTTCACTATGGTCTTTCGCGATCGGCACATTATGAACGGTTTGAAAGTCATCTTCGTCCTCCCGTTGGCGGCAGGACTGGCGGCCCAGCCTCTGCCGGCGCACAATCTGCGCTTTACAGCCCCAGCTATGGTCTGGGATGAAGCCTTGCCGCTGGGCGACGGCATGATCGGCTCGCTCGTGTGGGGAGACGGCCGGCCTCTGCGAATCTCTCTGGACCGCGCTGACCTGTGGGACGCCCGCCTCGTACCCGAATTCAGCGGGCCGGATTACAAGTTCAAGGTCATGGAGCGCTGGCATCGCGAAGGCCGTGTAGCGGACCTGCTGCGTGTTTACGACAATCCTTACCGGCGTCCGGCGCCCACCAAGATTCCGGCGGGCCGCATAGAACTGACTTTCCCTGACGATGCGCGCTTCCGCGAAACCTCTCTCGATCTGGCTACCGCTGTCGCCTGGATGACGTTTTCAAACGGAGCGCTGGTAGAAATCTTCGTACACTCGAGCGAACCCGTCGGCATGGCGCGCATCAGAGGCGGCTTTCCTCAGGTGAAGCTGCACCCGCCTCCTTTCTCCGGCGGCGTGAAAGACCCCGCCAAGGGCGCTATCGATGCGGGTGACCTTGCACAGCTCGGTTACCCGGCGCCGGTTTCGACCTCGGGACGCGGCTGGTCGGCCTACACTCAGCAAGGCGCTGAGGGGTTCCGTTTTGCCGTATACGCGGGCTGGCAAGACGGCGTCCTGGCCTGGACCATTGCTTCCTCCCATGAGGGCTCCGATCCGCTCCAAGTCGCAAGACGGCGGGTTCAGGCGGCCCTCCAGAAAGGTTTCCCGCGCATGCTCGCGTCGCACAAACGGTGGTGGGCCCGCTTCTGGGCGCAATCTTCGGTGAGGGTTCCGAACCCCGTGATCGAGCGGCAGTGGTATCTGGACACCTACAAATGGGGCGCCGCGGCACGGCGTGGTGCGCCTCCCATTACGTTGCAGGCCATCTGGACCGCAGACAACGGCAAACTCCCGCCTTGGAAAGGAGACTATCATCACGACCTCAACACGCAGCTCAGCTATTGGCCCACGTACTCTGGCAACCATCTGGAAGACGGGTTGAGTTACCTGGACTGGCTGTGGAAAACGCGCGATACGGCCTTTGAATGGACGCGCACGTTTTTCGAACTGCCGGGACTCAATGTCCCCGGAACCGCTGACATCAACGGGCGGCAAATCGGCGGCTGGCGGCAGTACACGCACTCGTCTACGACTTCGGCCTGGCTCGCGCAACACTTCTACCTCCCCTGGCGCTACGGCCGCGACCGCGAGTTTCTGAAGAGCCGCGCCTATCCTTATCTGCGGGATGTCGCCGTGTTCCTGGAGGCTTTCACCGCAAACAAGGACGCGCATGGCAAACGAACGCATCCCCTGAGCGCTAGCCCGGAGATCAACGACAACAAACCCTCGGCATGGTTCGATCAGGTGACGAATTTCGATCTCGCCTTGGACCGCTGGACTTTTCAGAAGGCGGCGGAACTCGCTGCGGAACTTGGACGGAAGGACGAGGAGGCCCACTGGCGCCACGTGCTCGATGAACTGCCGGCCTTCAGCCTGGCCGCGGACGGTGCGCTGTTGATCGCACCTGGCTATCCGCTGCCCGCATCGCACCGGCACTTCTCCCATTTATTGGCCATCCATCCGCTGGGACTAATCGATTGGGAACAGGGTGAGGACGCACGGCGCACAATCAGGGCTTCGCTTGACGAGCTTCGCCGCAAGGGCACCGATTACTGGTGCGGGTACAGTTACTCGTGGCTGGGCAACCTTGCGGCGCGGGCGCGCGACGGCGCCACGGCAGAGCGAGCACTCGAAATCTTCGCGAGCGCGTTCTGCCTGCGTAATAGCTTCCATGTAAACGGCGATCAGTCAAATAAAGGTTATTCGAAGTTCACTTATCGCCCGTTTACTTTGGAAGGTAACTTCGCCATGCCTGCGGCCTTACAGGAGATGCTGATGCAATCCCACAGTGGGAAAATTATCCTGTTTCCCGCTGTGCCGGAAACGTGGAAGGACGCTGAGTTCCATACTCTGCGGGCAGATGGCGCGTTCCTGATCTCAGCCGTGCGCCGGGGTGGGAAGGTGACACAGGTCAAGGTCGAATCGGAAAAGGGAGGCCGGATGCTGCTGGTATCCCCGGCCGATGGCCGGATCATAACCATCGACTTCAAACCGGGAGAGAAGCGAGCTCTGAGGTTCTGAAGAGCCTTGCAGCATGGCAACTTCGCGTCCGCCCGGCTGGTGGTAGGATAAAGTTAGGAAAGGGGGCGTAACGGATTCGACGGGATTGAATTGTTGTGAAGAGGCGTGCCGGGTTCCGAGCTCCCGTAAAACGATCGGAAAACCAAAACTGCCAATCAGCAGTTTGCTTACGCTGCCTAATTTTTAGGCGGCCGCTCCAGCCGGCTGGCCCGCAAGCCGGCCAGTGAGCGTCATCTTGCGGGATAGGCCCTAAGTTCACGCCTGGAGCGAACGGCCGAAATCAATCAGGCTGGGCCGCCGCGGTTTTGCCGGCTCGGAAACGGCGGCCGAGACCAAGAGAACCGGATACGCACGTAGGCTCTTCACGGCGATCTTTTCCGGACGCGGGTTCAACTCCCGCCGCCTCCACCA
>CAYSBM010000314.1:0-4477 GCA_964429095.1 uncultured Solibacteraceae bacterium
TTCCTCAGTCTGAGCACTGGGTGTCAGCTCTGGGCCGGCTCGCCTACCGGCTGAGCGAGGGCAACACTTTGAACGCCTCGGCAGGCATTGTCCGAGCTCGCGCGCCCCAAAGCTGGCCATATGGTGCAGCCGCGGTGAATGGAGGTTTGTACGGCTCCGCCAGTATGAGGAACCAGACGCAGTTGTTGACGCTCGGCTGGACAGGCTCGACCGGCGCCGGCGTCACCAACGAGTTGCGCTACGGCATTTTCCACGACCGAATTATGGATCCGGCATCAAACGCGTCTCTTGAAACCGGCAAAGTGGCGATTACCGTGGCCGGCGCCACCATTGGGCAACCCCATCCGGATTCCAGTCTGATCAGCCAACGGCGGAGCCAGTTGTCGAATCATTTGCGGATGCAAGCCGGCGCGCACATGATTACCGGCGGGGTGGACTGGTTGAAATGGCGCGACCTCCGAAATGAACTGCCATACGCGGCCGGGGCTTACAACTACGCCTCGCTCACCGCTTTTGCCTTGGACTTCAGCGGTGCGGTCCAGAAGAACTACTCGAGCTATCAGCAGACCCTGGGCACGGCGGCGCGGGACTTGCATACCACCGGCCTGGGGGTCTTCATGCAGGATAGCTGGCAATTGAGCAAACGGCTTCGCTTAAACGCCGGGGTGCGGTGGGAAAAGGGCTTCTATACCCAGCCGGAGTATTACAACACAACCTATTACAAGACACGGAACATACCCTCATCTAACATCAACGCCGACCCGCGCCTGAGCCTTAGCTATATGCTGGACGAACGTACTGTCATCCGCGCCAGTTTCGGGACCTATCACCACCGGCTGACTGGCGAGCTGCTCGACGCTCTTTACGCCGGCAACGGAATTTTTCAGAGGCAAATCTTTGTGAATCCAACCCAAGGCGGAGCACCGCTGTTTCCCAACACCATCGCGTCGGTAACCAAGATTCCCGCCGGGGCGGTGAACCTGATTTACGCCGCCTATAAGCTGAGAAACCCCTACACCAAGCAGACGTCGCTGTCCATTGAGCGGCGCATCACCCCGGCCACCAGTCTGAGCCTCAGCTATCTGGGAAGCCGCGGGGTGAAATTGCTCACCGCCACGGATATTAACCTGCCCTGGCCCGTACGGTCTGTAACGTACAACATCTACAATTCCAACGGCGCGTTGGAGAGCACCTTCACAACCGACGTCTTTACGGCCAAGGCCGACAATTCCTACGCACACATCTTCGAAGTAGGAAACGGAGGCGCAAGCTGGTACCGGGCTCTCGTCGTGCAATTGGATAAGCGCATGTCCCACAACGTGGCGTTCCAGGCCAATTACGTTTGGTCGCACGCCATCGACGATGTCGGCGGCATGCGGGTGACAGGTGGAGTGCCATGGTATAGTTTGAATGGCGTCCAGGGAATCGACCGCGGCAATTCGGCGCTGGATCAGCGCCACCGCGCCGTATTCAACTGGACCTGGAGCCCCACGCTCAGCCGGAGCCGTTCGGCATGGTCACGCTATCTGGCCAACGGCTGGGAGATTTCCGGCATCGCCACGTTGGCTTCGCCGCAACCCCAGACTGCTCTAACGGTAGTCAACGGGCAGCAGTTTAGCGGCCTTACGCTGGCCTACACTGGCTCCCTGAACGGCTCGGGATCGTGGCCACGCGTGCCCTTCTATCCCGTGAACAACCTTTACGCCGACGCCCGCCGCACCGTCGACGCCCGCTTGACGCGTACTCTGCCCTTTACCGAGCGCATCCAGGGCAAATTGATGCTGGAAGCGTTCAATCTCTTCAACACGCAATACGCCACCGGCGTGAACGTTTACGCTTATTCGGCCACCGGCGGCGCACTGCGGCCACTGGCGGGTTTTGGCGCGCCCAATACGGATGCGGCATACCCCAATGGAACCACGGCGCGTATCTGCCAAGCGGCGTTCCGGCGCACGTTCTAAGCAGCCCGCCGCTCACTGGCCCTCGCGCTTCTCCCAGCCTGGACGGAACAGCGGCAATGCGTTTTCCTGCTGGTAAGGATGGCGCAGGATTTCCTCGATATTGAGGTCGATGCCCAGCCCCGGGCGCCCTGAGATCTCAATGTATCCATCCACGACTTCCGCGCCGCCGGTCACGATGTGCCTTTCCCAAGGCTCGTTGAACTCGTCAAAGATCTCGTGCAGATAGAAATTCGGAATCGAAGCGTTCAACTGCGCACAGGCCGCCGAACATACCGGGCCCTGCGCGCTGTGAGGCGCAATCATGCCGTAGTGCGCGTCCACCATGTCGGCGATCTTACGTGCGGCGAACAGGCCGCCCAGGTTCAGCGGCTCTGGCTGGAAGATGCTGATGGCGTTGTACTTAAGCAATTCGGCGAACTGCTGCTTGTTCGACAGGCTCTCGCCGGTGGCAATGGGCACCGGGCTCCGCCGGGCCACCTCTACCATGGCGGAAATGTTGGTGTGCGGAACGGGCTCCTCAAACCACGCCGGGCGCAGGGGCGCCACCGCATCGGCAAATCGCAGCGCCGTGGCCACATTGAAACGGCAGTGGCCTTCGATCAGGATGTCCACGTGGGGGCCCACGGCGTCCCGCACGGCCCGCACGATGTCGATGGTTAGATCGAAGTCCCGGGGAGTGACCATCCGCCAGTTGTCGCCGAAGGGATCGAACTTTAACGCCGTGTAGCCGCGCCGCACCACATCCAGGGCTTTTTCGTGAAAGCTTTCCGGCGTGCGCGGCCCGCGATACCAGCCGTTGGCATAGGCCCGCAGTTTCGCGTGGCAGCGCCCGCCCCAGAGGTTGTAGACAGGCTGGCCACACGCCTTGCCGATGATGTCCCAACAGGCGATTTCAATGGCCGCGACGGCGCACATATGCACTTGCGCGCCGTCGCTGTAAACATCCCGGATGAGGCGTTGAGAGATCACCTCCACCTGGAACGGATCCATCCCTAGGATAAGAGGCTTCAATTCATGGATGGCCGCTTCAACGGTCCTGCCAAAGTAGTTCAGCGTTCCCTCGCCGATGCCGTAAATGCCCTCATCGGTCAGGACCTTGGCAAACAGCCAGTTCTTCCACGGATTACCCGCAATATAGGTTTCGATCCCAACGATCTTCATCAGGTTTGGCGATAGCCCCCGCTACAGCTTGGCCAGCTCGGAGCGGTGAGCCCACACCTTCTCGAAGGCCTTCACGTACTGGTCGATCAGCTCGCCGGCTTCGCCATGAAACAAGGGCACGAAAAAGTGGGTCTTGTTCACTTGATCGCCACCCGGCATTTTTTCGGGGATCACCGGCGGGTGGTGCCACCACTTGGCTTCACGGTAAATGGTGAAATGGTGCTGCTCGGGGTATACCCAAACGCTGGCTGACACGCCCTCTGCTTTCAGCGCCTTCAGCATCGCCTCGCGGGAGAAGCCGGCCTTCTTTTCGTCCAAAAATAGCATGTTGGCCGAATAGTAGGCGCGGGTTTGATCCGGACGGACATAGGGTTGCGTAATGCCCGGCAATTGCACCAACCGGCTGTTAAGGGCCTGTACGTTTTTCCGTGTAACGGCGTTGCGTTCCTCCAAACCGCGCAATTGCACGCGGCCGATAGCCGCTGCCAGCGGGTGCATGCGGTACTTCTGTCCGAAGCCGGTGTTCTCGTACTTGCGGTAGGGGCTGTCTTTAGGGAACTTCGGCGGATCTTCGTAATGGCCATACGTCGAGGCGCGCTCGAAGTATTCTCGCGTCTGGTACATCCCCATGCCACCCTCCACCGTCGGCATCACCTTGGTGGTCTGGAAGCTGAAAATGCTCATGGCGCCGAAAGTGCCCACGTGTTTGCCCTGCATGTAGGCGCCGTGGGCGTGCGCGCAATCTTCGCACAGGATCAATCCTTTCTCCTTGGCGTAGCCGCTGATCTTATCCATTTCGCAAGGCAGACCCCAACTGTGCATAGGCAAGATGGCCTTCGTGCGCGGCGTGATTTTTCGCTTGGCGTCTTCCAGGTCGAAACATGCCGTTTTGGGGTCGATGTCCACGAAGATCGGCACGTAGCCGAAGTAGCGCATCGGCAAGACGGTGGCGAAGAAGGTGTAAGACTGGACAAGAATCTCGCTGCCGGGCTCCAGATCCAGCGCGAAGAACATGGAGTTCAGCGCGCTGGTGCCGTTCATGTGCGCCTTGACGTACGGACTCTTGGTGTACTCCTTCCACTCCTTCTCAAACAAAGGCAGCTCGTCGTAAAAAGTGCCCTTGTCGATCATGGCGTGCAGAGCCTGCTTCTCGGCCTCGCCATAGGCCGGCCAGCGTGTGAGCTTGCGGGTGACTGAAGCGGGAACCGTCACGGCTTTCGGACCACCGTTCAATGCCAGGGTTTCCATGGAACCGCGGGCTTTGGCGGCCAAGCCGGCTCCCGCCAGCGCCACAGCGCCCGTCTGCACAACCTCGCGGCGCGTCTTCTCTTTGCTATGAATCCTGTTGGTAGACA
>CAYSBM010000315.1:0-4469 GCA_964429095.1 uncultured Solibacteraceae bacterium
CAGGGCGAGCAGCGCGTGCGCGAGCACGCCGAGCATCTGCTCGGGCATGTTGGCCACCCAGAGATTGTCGGCGGCGGCGTATTGGAGGTCGGTTAAATTCATCCGGGAAAGGGAGGCGTTAGTGGATAAAGGGGAACACCGGGCGGCGGCGTGCGTGGCGGCGGGTTATTTCGCCGGGGCTTCGGGGGCGGCGACTGCGGCGGGCTGCGGCAGCGCTGCGTAGCGCTGCGCGATCTGCCGGTATCGCTTGGGTCCCAGATGCCAGACCGTCGCCGGGTCTTCAATCAAGAACGTGAAGTCGTGGCGGTCCAGTAGCGGCAGCAGCGATTCCGCGTCCGCCCCGATCAGATCGCGCATGCGGTTGTCGAAGCGGTCATCAACGTGGGTTAGCACTAGATCAAGATGCGGCTTTTCGCGCCGCCATTGCTCGATGCGGGCGATCCATCGTTGCTGGATTCGTCGCGCCAGATGCGCGCGGTAGTCCAGAAACAACCTCAGTCCGGCGCTGTTGCTACTGGAATGGCGGGGCGAGGCAACGTCAAACAGCTCCGCCGGGTCGAACCCGGCCGTGCGCCGGAATTCGGCGCGGATTTGCGCGTTCATCGGCGTAAACCGCGATGGATTCGCGTGTCCTTGCAACGATTCGAAGTATAGTTCGGCCAGATTTACACCGTCCCAGTCATGCGCCGTAATCAACTGCCTGATCCCCGCTGCCACGGCACGGTCGCAATCCGGATGCTCCAAATTCATGAGCTTGCGCCAATCCAGGTGTGCGTCCTGGCCGAGCGCAGTTCTCTCCCGCCACTCAGGGTGGTCCTCCCAGAATTTCTCGCTCACATGGGGCAACTCGAACCACGCATAAACCAGGATGGCCTGCTGGTGGCAGGCCTCGATAAGCGCATCCAGATAACGGCCGCGAGCCGCATCGGGTTCGTAAAAGTGCCATGCGGCCACATGCAAAGCGGCGATGCCGGCCCGGCGCCATTGCCGCGCCAGGTAGGCCGGATCGGCCCGCAGCCGGTAGGAAGAATCAAAGAAAGCCCACCACCGCGCCGACCGGAAGGGCACCCGCCACCCCAGATCGGCCAGCGCGTGAATCAGATAAGGGAACCGCTCATAGCCCTGCGCGCCCGGTCCGGCAGCCACCCACAAGACGGCGCCCTTGCCATGGCGGAAACCAGCCACTAAAGGCGCGCCCGTCCACCGCTCACGAGCAAAAACCGTGGCCCGCGCCGGCACGCTCCAGACCGGTAGTTCCAAGGACTTCTCCCAGATAATGGGCAGCCGGGGCGCGTGTTGGTCTTCGACATTGCGCACTACTACGCGCTTGGCGCCCGGCTGGAGACCAAACATCGCGGCGGCTTCGCTTTCCCCCTCCAAGATCACGTAGGCGCCCTGCACGGCTCGTTCGAGCCATTCCGCCCCGGGCGCGCTTTCTCCGGGACGGACTACGTATATGCCCCCCTGTCCGGGAACCAGACCTACCGAACGCAACACGTCCGGCCACGAGCCGGCATCGTCACCCAAAACGTGGAAATGATAGTGCGGCACGGCAGGCTGGCCTCGGCAAGCCCAGAAAGCAGTCAGCACCAGAAGGAGCTTAACGGCTGAACGCATACCAGAAACCGGCGCGCAAATCGGTGAAGGCAGGCTGCGCCGCAAGTTCACTCCTCAGATAGACTCCACGCAGAAGGTTGACGCTAAACCACAATGAACGGGGCATGGCGCGCGTACGGAACCGCAACCCGGGACCGGCCTCGCAAAAGTTGGCCCAGTACTGGCCGCGCACATCGGCAGTCAGATTCTGGTTCCAGTAAAACTGTAACTGCAATCCGCCCAAGCCCTCCGCGGGCGAGATGGTGTAACCGAGGCGGTTCTGGGTGTAAAACAGCCAGTCGTTGCCAAAGCGGCTAAGGAAAACACCGTCGGCATTGGTTTCAAAGAACACGCCGCGCGCGTCCGCGCCCAGCAGCCTTCCGAATCCCTTGGTGAAGCTCACCCCACCGCGGTAATCCGGGATGGCCTTCCCCACATCTTTGCGCCCGCCCAAATAGCTCACCGCCGTACCGGCTTCGGCCCACCCTATCAAGCCCCTCCAGGAACTGGTGGCCAATCCCGCACCGAAGATCAGCGAGCTTTCGCTCAAGTATTGGGGCGCGGCTTCGCCGGTGGTCTGGCGCGTGTCACCTATGAAGCGCGTCGACAGATAGGGCCGCAAAGGCAGGCTGCCAAGCCGGAAGTCAGTTTTGAATTGGCAGTAGGAGAACAGGTCGCGCCAGCGTGAGGAAAAAAACGGAAAGCTCCAGCCGCAGGCGCGCACGGCTGCATTGCCGTGCCGCAGGTTTTTCCACGCCCGGCCGGCTTCGGCAGCCACCTCCGGATCTGGGCTCTTGCGCGCCAGCCCAAACCACCGCACCGCCTCACGGTCGTTCTTCAGGATGTTATTGGTCCAGCCGAGCTTCAACATCACGTCGAAATCCACCGGATCGATCTCGTTGGCCACCAGCAAGTACTTGAGCGCATCCTTCATGTAGCCCTTCTGGTAGCTGCGCTCGGCAAGCGTCTTGGCCTCTATGGAAACCGTGCGCCGGGGCGTCTCGGAGCGGCGCTTAAGGGTTTGCGGCAGCTTCAGCGCCGCGCGCACACGGTCGGCAAGGTCCTCGTCATCGCCCTGCAACACGCGTTCCAGCAGCGGCATGGCGCCCGCCAGATCCCGCCGGTTCAGGCGCAGAAAGCCGAGTTGCGCGGCCGAAAGCAAATCCGCGGGCGCCATCCCAATGACAACATTGAACTCCTGCTCTGCTTCCTCCTTCCTGTCCATGGCCAGCAGCAGGTACGCTAGTTCGCGCCGCAACTCGATGTTGCGCGGGTCCAGGTCGAGAGCCGCGCGAAATTCATAAACGTATGGGTAGCGCGCGGGCATGAAGGCACGCGCCTGCTCGGCCGTGCGCGGCTCGGCCCCGCGAGAAGCCGCCAATAGTGCGGACATCGCAAACTCAACCTTGCCCTGGGCCTTCGCGACGCGGCCCATATCCAGAAGCAGATGGCGCATTTGCGGCCGCAAGCGCCAGGCACTCTCATAATGCGCAGCCGCCAGCTCCAGTTCCTCGCGTTCCTCGGCCAAGCGCGCCAGCTCCAAGTGTGCGCTGAAGTCGTTTGGGTCGGCCTCGACGGCGCGCTTCCAACGGGCGATGCCTTCCCGCAGCGGGCGTTCCACGTTTTCGAAGGCCTGTTGGGCGGTGGCGCGCGAGCTTGCGTCGCCGGTCTTGCGCACTCGGTCGAAAATGCGGCGCGCCTCGGCCCGCTCGCCGGTTTCGTAGCACAGAAAAGCATATTCCAGGGCCGTGTGGTGATCGCCGGGCTCCAGGCGCACGGCCGAGGCAAACTGCTCCCGCGCTGCTTCGGTGTCGCCGGTCTTGAGATAGGCGTAAGCCAAGTCCTTATGGATTCGCGCGTCATTGGGCATCTGTCGGAGCGCCTGCTCAAATCGCGCGATGGCCGCCTCGTAATCCTTAACGCGCAGCGCCTCGTAAGCCTGGTTCAGAACACCGGTGTCCTGAGCGGACAGGAGCGCCGCCAGTATAAGAAGAATACCTACCACTACATCTGCCTCGGACTATGGAATTAGTGCGCCGGAGGCAAAAGTTTCGCAAAGAAAATTCGGCTCGCCGCTACCGCACCCACACGAGCCACAGCGTGCCAGCCAGCAGCGTCAGCAGCGTCAGCGGAGCGCCCACCCGGAAGTACTGCCAGAATGAAACCGGCGCCTGCCGTCGCGCCCGCTCGACCACGATCAGATTAGCCACCGAACCGAGGATGGTGAGGTTGCCGGCGAGGGTGGATGACATGGCCAGGATCAGCCAGCCGCGGGTTACGTTTTCCAAGTGTGGGACCAGGGGGCGGAACACCAGCACGGCCGGCACGTTGCTCACCAGGTTGGAAAGCACCGCCGAAAGGGAGACGAGCACTCCAGCCCGGTCCAGCCGGTATTGCGCAGCCAGGGCCACCAGATCCTCCTCGAACGAGGTCTTCTCCACGCCCGCCACCACGATGAACAGGCCGGCGAACATGGCCAGCAGCGGCCAGTCGATTTCGTGGTACACCTTCTCGGGTTTCACGCGGCGCGTGATGAGCAGGAAAGCTCCAGCCACAATGGCCACCTTCGCCACCGGCCAGCCGAGAAAGAAGAACACGATCATAGCCGCCGACATGACCAGCGACTTGATCAGCAACACGCGGTTCACCCTCACCCGCAGCGGGGCCACCTCCACGCGCGCCGCATCACGGAATTCCTTGCGAAAGCTCATGACGATGACGGCGAAGGTCAGAACCAGACCGGCCAGCGCCACCGGAGAAAGCGCCGCCGCAAAAGCCCGGTAGGGAATGCCGCTCAGGTTGCCGATCATCATGTTTTGCGGATTGCCCGTGATGGTGGCCACGCTGCCCACGTTGGCGGCCATGGCCACAGC
>CAYSBM010000316.1:0-4466 GCA_964429095.1 uncultured Solibacteraceae bacterium
TTCAGTTGGGCGTTTCCGCCGACAAGCTGAAGAATATCAGCTACGGCAAGGAGCGCCCGCAGTGCACCGAGTCCAACGAGACGTGCTGGCAGAAGAACCGCCGCGCGCATTTCTCGGCTCAGTAAGAGGTAATTGAACGGCAGTCGATACCGCGAAGACCGTGGGGCGGTGTTCCCTCGGAGAGGGGGTGTTCGCCCCCGGTCTTCGTTTTTCGTGGAGGCGGTGATGAAACCCATGGGCGTGATCTGGATTCTGGTGTTTGTTTTGTCCATGCCGGGCTTGGCGCAGAAGCGCGAAATACAGGATTTGCAACGGGATGTGGCCTTGTTGCAGGACGACGTCAAGAGCATGCGCAAGACGCTGGACGAGAGCATGACGGCGTTGAAGGTGCTCACCCAACAGATTCTGGACACCGTCAACAAGATCAACACCGGCCTGGCGGTGATGGAGAGCTCTGTGCGGGACCGGCTGAAGGAGCAGGAGAAGACGGTCGTGGGACCCGTGGCGGGCGTTGGGACCAAGATCGATCAGATGACCACCGAATTCTCCTTCGTTAAGGAGAGCGTCGCGGAGATGAACTCCCGCTTGGGAAGGCTGGAGCGCCAAGTGCTGGACCTCGGCAACACAATCAAGACCTTGAACGCTCCACCGGCTCCGCCTCCGGCCGCGCCTGCGTCGAGTCCGGCGGGGGGAGTATCCGCCGAAGAGCTGTACCGAAATGCCATGCGGGACAAATCCGCCGGCCATCTGGAGATGGCGCTTCAGCAGTTTGCCGAGTATCTCCGTTTGTTCGGCAACACGGAAACGGCGCCCAATGCGCAATATCAGATCGGTGAAATCTACTACCAGAACGGAGACTACGAACCCGCTTTGAAGGCGTTTGATGCGCTGCTGGAGAAATATCCCGAGAACAACAAGACGCGGGATGGCATGTACATGAAGGCCATGTCGCTGGCAAAATTGGGCCGCCGCACCGAAGCCGCCCGCCAGTTTCAGGAACTCATCGAGGCCTACCCCGGTTCTGAGCAGGCAGTGAGGGCAAAGGCGCAGCTCAAGAGCTTGAATCTTGCGGCGCCCAAGTCCCGCACTACGGCTAAGAAGAAATCCAGCTAAGAGTGTCGTGCCCACACACTCGGCTACGCGTCGTGGTATTCTGAATCCTCGCTGAGAGCCATGGCGCAGCGGAATCATTTCCCCACGATCTGCATTGCTCTCGGATTTGCTGACCCGGGGCTTCTGATGCAACATGCGCGGCAGGAGCTCGAGTCGGGCGAGACTTTCCTGGAAATCCGGCTGGACTACCTACCCGAGCCGGAGCGTGGTCTCAAGGTGATCCGCAGCCTGCTGAAGGAATTCCCCCTTTGCACGGTCCTGGCCACCTGCCGCCGCCATCAGAACGGCGGCCGGTTTAACGGCGGTGTCGAAGAGCAACTGCGGTTATTGGAGGCGGCTGCATGTGAGGGCGCTCGGGCTGCGGATGTGGAAATCGAGACCGCGGAGGCGGCCCCGGCTGCTCTGGAGGGGTTGCGCTCGCGGTGCCGTCTGGTTGTCTCGTACCACAATTACACCGGCACTCCCGCGCTGGAGCCGGTCCTCCGCCGCTTGGTGCGCATTCCGGCGGACGCTTACAAACTAGTGGCCACGGCGCGCAAGCCAAGCGATATTCTGCGCCTGCTTTCGCTGGGCCGCACGCATGCTCGTGTTCCGCTGATTCTGTTGTCGATGGGGGAGACAGGCTTTGCTTCCCGCGTGCTTTCACCCTTGTGGGGCGGGCTCTATACCTATGCCGCTCCCTCGAGCGCCGAAGGCACGGCCGCCGGTCAGGTGAGTGCGCGCTCTTTGCGCCAACTCTACCGTTTGGAAAAGATTACACGTAACGCCAAGATCTACGGCGTGATTGCCGATCCTGTCCGGCACTCGATTTCGCCCGCCGTGCACAACCGCGCCTTCCAAGCCAAGCGCATGGACGCAGTCTATCTTCCGTTTCTGGTCCAACCCGCGCAGCTAAAGGACTTCTTCTTGCTGGCGGAAAAGCTTCCGGTCGCGGGTTTCAGCGTCACCATTCCTCATAAGCAGAAGGTGATGCAGTATCTGGATATTATCGATCCGCTGGCCCGGCGGATCGGAGCCGTGAACACGGTGTGGCGGAGGGCCGGCAAGTGGCGCGGAACCAATACCGACGTGGCAGGCGTCATCGTCCCTCTCTCGCGCCATATCCGTCTGGCTAAGTCCGCGATCCTGCTGGCTGGCAATGGGGGCGCGGCGCGCGGCGCCGCCTTTGCTCTGTCGGAGGCCGGCGCCCGGCTGTCTATTGTCGGCCGCAACCCGGACCGCGTGCGCGCGCTGGCCAAGGCTTGCGGCGGCGAAGCACTTTCGCTTGAACAAGCCTGTGCGCGCCGCTTCGACGCCTTGGTGCATGCCACGCCGGTCGGCATGTTTCCGAAAGTCGACGAATGCTTCTTTCCGGATGTCATTCCGGCCGAAGTGGTCTTTGACATGGTCTATAACCCGGTCGATACGCTGCTGCTGCAACGCGCGCGGGAGCAAGGAAAGACTGTCGTCCCTGGCGTGGCCATGTTTCTCGAACAAGCCGCCCGCCAGTTCGAAGTCTGGACTGGGGAGTCCGCGCCCCGGCCGGTCATGGAGCGCGCCGGGATCGAGGCGCTGGCGCATTGCGCCGGCGGTGGAAATTCCAAATGAAGGTCAAGTTATCGCGAAGGGATTTGGGCTTGCTGGCGCTCGCCCCGCAAGCCTTGGCTCAGGAGGCGCCTCCGGAGGAAGATGAAGTGCGTGAGGCTCTAGCCTGGCGCCGCAAACAAAGCGAGGCTTTGGCCCGCCATGAGGTTCCCATGAATACGGAGCCGGCCTTTGTCTTCAAACCGTAGGGGCGCCATGGAGAAATTCACTGAAGATGTCTTCTTCTCCACCGTGATCAGCCTCAATCAGCGGCTCCGTGCAGGCGAGTTTTCCGCTGTGGAGCTGGCGCGGGCCTTCGCAGACCGGCTGGAGACGATCGGACCGGAGTTGAAAGCCCTGGCCCACTCGCTGCGCAGCGTGGGCCTGCGCAAGGCCAAAGACGTGGACGACGATCTGAAGCGCAAGCGCTTCAGAGGGCCGCTGCAAGGAGTTCCCTACGGAGTAAAAGACCTTTTAAGCGTCTCCGATCATCCCACCACCTGGGGCGCCAAGCCGTTCGCCCGGCAGAGGTTTGACTACGACGCTACGGTAGTTCGTAAGCTCAACAAAGCCGGAGCCGTTCTGCTCGGCAAGTTGGCTATGATCGAACTGGCCGGCGCCGGCGGCTACCGATATGCAAGCGCATCGCTGACCGGCGCCACGCTGAACCCTTGGGACCACACACGCTGGGCCGGGGGCTCCTCCAGCGGTCCGGCAGCCGCCGTGGCCGCGGGTCTGACGCCTTTCGCCATCGCTTCTGAGACTTGGGGTTCCATACTGAAGCCTTGCGCCAGTTGCGGCGTGACCGGGTTGCGCCCCACCTATGGGTATGTGAGCCGCGCCGGCGCCATGGCGATGTCGTGGACAATGGACAAGATCGGACCTATTTGCCGTTCGGCGGAGGATTGCGGGTTGGTGTTGCAAGCAATTTCCGGCGGCGATTCCGACGATCCGAGTTCCGCAGGCAAGAGTTACTATTATGCGCCGCAGTACGCCAGGAACTTCAAAGAACTCAGGTTGGGCTTCGCCCCGGCCGATTTCGATGCCTGGCCGGAAGAAATCTGCCGCGCTCCGCTCCTCGAGGGTCTGCAAACGCTGCGTTCCATTTTGCCCGCGGCCGTGGAAACTCGCCTCCCCGATTTTCCGTACGACGCCGTCGCCGGCACCATCATCACCGCCGAGGCCGCCACGGTTTTTGAGCCGCTGATCTCCAGCGGCCGCGTTGCGGAACTTGCCGACCGCCGTCAGATAGCCAGCCTGAAGGCCGGTCTTGAGATCAGCGCCAAAGACTATCTCCAGGCTATGCGGATTCGCGCCTTGATTCAGCAGAGCCTGAGGAAGCTTTTTACCGATATCGACATCCTAGTGTCGCCCAGTATGTTCCGCATTGCGCCCAATATCACAGAACCGCTCGACCGGAGGCGGCGTCAAGGTTCGCGTCCTCAGGACCGTGGCCTGCACGATCTGACCGCGGCCGGCAACCTGGCCGGCCTGCCAGCGCTTTGTTTGCCTTGCGGATTCGCCGGCGGCATGCCGGTCGCGATTCAACTGGTCGGCAGACCGTTTTCCGAGAATACATTGCTGGCGGTCGGCGTCGAGTTTCAACGCCGTACGGATTGGCACCTCCGCCGTCCTGCTTCGTCACAAGGGCACACATGATCAAAATTCTCATCCTGCTTTCTTACGTTTGTGCGCTTCTGGCCACCGAACCGCAGACCGTTCTTCTTTGGCCCGAAGGAGCTCCCGGCGCCGTCGGCAATCAAGCCGCCGACACGCCCAGCCTCACGCTT
>CAYSBM010000317.1:0-220 GCA_964429095.1 uncultured Solibacteraceae bacterium
CTGCCTTCCAATCCCAGCTCCACCGCCCGGTAACTCTGATTGAGCACCCGCGTCGCCACGCCCGCGCCGAAAATCAGCGATAGTCCGAGAGCCAGCCGCACGCGCTGCGCCAGCGTGCGTTCTTCCTGCATGAGCATGCGTTGAAATGCGTTCGAGCGCACCAGTACGCTGGCCAGCGAGGCCGACACGGCCAGCTTTAGCAGCAAGAAGAAGAGGTAGT
>CAYSBM010000317.1:230-2460 GCA_964429095.1 uncultured Solibacteraceae bacterium
GAACATTATAGAATGGAATGTAGCGACTTACGTTTCGCCGCCACAGAAGGTTTTCACCCGACGCAATGGGAAGTTCAAATACCGCACGGCTCCGCAAGGTTGCCGAGGCGCATTTCCCAACCCGCTTTGGCGTATTTCGAATCTTCGGATTCGAAGGGGGCGATCCCTCGGATCCAGAAGAGATCGTAGCCTTGCGCATGGGCGAGGTTTCCGGCGCGCCTCCGCCGCTGGTGCGCATCCACTCGCAGTGTTTGACCGGCGACGTTTTCCACAGCATACGGTGCGATTGCCGGGCGCAGCTTGAGATGTCGCTGGAAATGATCGCCGCCGAGGGCCGCGGTCTGGTCATCTACGAGATGCAGGAGGGCAGGGGCATCGGCCTGCTCAACAAACTCCGCGCCTACCAGTTGCAGGATGCCGGCGCCGATACGGTGGAGGCCAACGAGCAATTGGGTTTCGAAGCCGACCTGCGAAACTATGCCCTGCCAGCCGAAGTGCTCCGGTTCTTCGGCGTCAGTCAGGTGCGGCTGTTGTCGAACAATCCGGAGAAAATCGAAGCCTTGGAGCGCAGCGGTATCCACGTGGCCGAGCGGGTGCCTTGCCTCGTGGCTCCCAACGGCATTTCCGATGATTACCTTAGAACCAAGCGCGACAAGCTTGGCCACCTGCTGGAAGGTTTTTAAACCTTCCGGCGAATGGTTTATTCATAAGGCGCCGGCCGGTTGTGCGCCGGCGCGCGGAAAACGGCGTTCAGCAACAGCACGTTCATCCCGTCCAGGTAAGCCCGGAAACAGGGGTCCGCAGTGAAGCCGATCACCGAGCCTCGTCCCTGCTTCTGCACTACCAGCAGCGGTTTGTAGGCCAGTTGTTCGCGGTTCTCACGCCACAGGTAACCGCCAGCGACCAGCTTGCCGGCCTCCAGAAACAGCGCGGCATTGACGCCTTTGTCGAGCTTGATGGGTGCGTAAATATTGCGGCCAGCAAACATCACGTTCACCGTGGGTGGCCCCCCGGCCGTGATCCAGTGGTCGGGATCCAGCCGCGCCCGCACCAGCACGCCTGGCGCGGCATCGGGCAGTTCTTTGTCCGCCTGAATGGCCTTGAGGTAGTCCTGCTCGCTGGCCAATAGTTTGCCGTCCACTGGCCCCGCAGCGGCCCCCGCCGGCGCCGAGGCCTTCTGATCCGGCGCCGAAGCCCGCACCGCATGCTCACGCGCTGTATCGAGCAGCGCGACCTGGGGATCGCACAGAAAGGCCACGGCGCCTTCGATCGCAACGGCGGTCCCACCGCCTGTCACCCACTCCTTGAGACGCCGTATCCCGGAGGCCCCCAGCATAGCCGTGTAAGCTTCGGCGCCGCCATCCGGAAGGATCAGGACGTCCACTTTAGCCAGGTCCGCGGTCGCCAGCGAAAGCGTACGGATGGCGGTTACCGGGTAGCCGTATTGACGCTCCAGTACGTAGCGCGTCCACCCGGCGGTCGTCGGCGACACAGGGCGATCCCAGGCCAGCGCCACCGTGGGAGGGCGCAATTCCATCACATGACGGCTGCCGAAATTGGCGCCCTCCTCGATCCAGCCGGTATCGGTGCCGGCAATCTCGGCGCCAGTGGCCGTGGCCAGCTTTTCGAGCCGGGCCGCCAGGTCCGGGCCGTTCTCTTTTACTTTGAAGATCAGCGTGCCAGCCGGATAGCGGCGGCCGGAGAGCACAAACGGTTTATCACTGCTCCAGACGCGCAAGCCCTGGCGCAGCGCGGAGGCGAGCAGACGTCCGCTGGCGGCGCTTCCCCAGGGTGATAGGAAAGCCAGCGGGGCGGCCGGGTGCGTCAGGCGTCCGGCGGGGGGCTTGGACGGGTCCACACTTTCCAGCTGTCCCTCAGCCGTTCCGGACGCCGCCGCCAGCTCGACATTAAACATTAGGGCGAGCGACCAGGCGGTGACGTCGTAGATCTCGTGGGGCAGTTTCTTGGCGCGCCGCCGCTCCTGCTCGCGGAGGAATCCTTCGTCCATGCTGATGCCGGTATCCAGGAGGGTGCGCACCAGACGGCTGGCCGGCTGGGCCAAGTCGATCACATAGCTCCCGGCCGGGTACTCAACCCCGGAAACATGCAGAATCCCGGCTGCACGCTTCAGTTCCACGCCCTGGGAGGCCAGCAGCAGGGCCAGCTTGTCCACCGCCGTCACGTCCCCCCGTCGGGGCAGGATATAGGGGCGAACCGGACCGGGGCGCCC
>CAYSBM010000317.1:2470-4458 GCA_964429095.1 uncultured Solibacteraceae bacterium
GCAGAGACTTAGTGATGTTGGAAGGTTTCAAGGAATTGGTAGGTAGGGCTGTCGCTGCGGAGCATGAGCAGGCCGCGGCTGGAGGCCTGCTCGTAGGTCATGGCGATACTGCCGTAATAAGAAGGCCAGCTCGCGCCATAGCCCGGATAAAAGGCGTCGAAAACGTCGCGCGTGAAGTAGCTGAAAGCGAACTTGTCGAACCAGCGCGCGTTGTTGCGTCCGAACCAGTCGAGCGCCGTCACCTGGTCCTTTACCAGATGCGGGTTGTAGGGCGCGGCTTCCGGGGCAAAGTAATAGGTCGAATCGGCGCTCATCTCGTGCAGGTCCACAAACACCAGCGGCAGCCACTCAAGCAGAGTTTTCACCTGACTTCGGATTTCGGGCTGGGTGAGGGCGATCCAGTCGCGGTTAAGATCGAAAAGATAGTGATTGCCGCGGCCGCCGGGCCAAGGCTCGATGTGCTCGACCGCCTGCGGGTGCGGATCCGGCTCGATGCCTTCGCTTTGTTGGTAGTGATGCACAAACCGGTCATGGCCGTCCGGATTCTGCGTGGGGGTTAGAAAGACTACCGCGTTGGCCAGAATTTGGGCCACCAGCGGGTCGTTCCGCGCGGCCAGTAAGTGGTACGCCGCCAGCATGACGGCCTCCGTGGGGCTGAGTTCGTTGCCGTGGACCCCGGCGGCGATCCAGACCGTGGCCGGCAGCGTGGCGGCCAGTTTCGCCGCCTCGGAATCCGTGGCCGTGCGCGGCTCCGCCAGCCGCCGCATGCCGGCGCGAATCTCCGGCAGGCGTTTGATGTTGTTCTCGGAAGCCACCACCGCGTAGATCAGCTTGCGGCCCTCCCAGCTGCGTCCGTATTCGAACACCCGGATGCGGTTGCCGGCTGCGCCGGCCATCGCGTCGAAGTACTTCAATATGTCCGCATGGCTGGTGATGCGCTCGCCGGGCTCGTAGCCCAATACTGTGCGAAACGCGGGAATAGCCGGCTCGTAGGAAGCCCCGGGCCAGAATTCGAACTTCGCCTGCGCGCCTGCGAGCGTGGAAACGAAAACGGCAACCGACAACCAGCAGAGATTCCGCATAAGGTATTTAGCATATTGCATCCCCCGGCTAGTGGCGGAAAGCATTTTTGGGAAAGGGATCAATGCGCAGCAGGCTCGCACTATCCGGTCTTGAACCTAATGCAGATCGGTCCCACCGGGGCGCTGTTCCACCTGTTGCCGGCCATCCCGTCCGCCTGGGCCTGGTCAGGCGTGACGCCGACGTGTTCAGCCGGGTCTTCCACGGATGAGAGGTAACGAGGCGGCACGCCGCTGCGCCTTTTCAGGAGAAAGACTTGTCTTGTATTCTGAGAGCAGGTAATCCCCTTGGCTAGTCACTCCACACCAGACCTGGTTGAAAACAAAGGCCGGTTCCGGCTTTTTGGGCTGGGACTGCCTTTGCTGCTGTTGGGCGCCGGAACGGCCGGCTACCTCATTTGGGGCCAACAGAAGTCTGAACCCAAAGAGGAAGCCGTGGTTGCCGTGCGGACTGTGAAGGCTTCCACTGGACCGGTTGCGCGCACCATGCGGTTGACGGGTCAGACCTCCGCGCGCCTGTTCGCCTCGATCACTGCTCCCCGCCTGCGGGGACCCGAGCGTGGCAACCCCATGATTCTAATCCGGCTAGCCAAGAGCGGCAGTATGGTCAAGAAGGGTGAACTGCTGGCTGAGATCGACTCCACGGCCACCCGCGACCACATCGACGATGTGGAGGACATGGTAACGGCGGCGGCCAATGACATTGTTAAGCGCAAAGCGGAACAAGCCGTCGAGTGGGAAAACTTGCAACAGACCCTCCGTGTAGCCAAAGCGGAATTGGATAAGGCGCGTTTGGAAGCCCAGGCTGCCGAAGTACGCACAGTGGTGGATCAAGAATTGCTGAAGCTCTCGGTGGAGGAGGCCGAAGCGCAGTATCAACAGTTGCGAGAAGATCTCGCCAATAAGCGG
>CAYSBM010000318.1:0-4452 GCA_964429095.1 uncultured Solibacteraceae bacterium
CGCCAGGGCGAAGAATGCCATGGCGAAAGCGGGCAGGCTGTAGCGGTCGCGGGGGCGCGCCGGATTCAAGCCGTGATAGAGCGTGATCAATCCCGCCGATAGGAAGACCAGCGCAGGCACGAAATTCGACCCCAGCGAAACCGGAAACGGCGGATGCCAACCGCCCAGAAACAGCAGCGTCGCCATGGCCGTGACCGTGATGATGTTGGCGTACTCGGCCATGAAGAAGGCCGCGAATTTCATGCTGCTGTACTCGGTGTGGAAGCCGGCCACCAGTTCGTTTTCCGCTTCGGGCAAATCGAAGGGGATGCGGTTGGTCTCGGCGAAGGCGGAAATCAGAAACAAGACGAAGCCCAGCGCCGGCGGCGCGGGCCACTGGAAGATGTGCCAGCGGGGAATGAGCCCGAAATAGTAACCCGACTGGTTCATCACGATCTCGTGCAGGCTCATGGTGTGGGTGACCAGTAGCACGCCCGCGACGGTTATGCCCAGCGGCAGTTCGTAGCTGATCATCTGCGCCGCCGCGCGCAGTCCGCCGAGCAGCGCGTACTTGTTGTTGGACGACCAGCCGGCCAACGCAATGCTGTAAACGCTTAACGAAGATACGGCCAGAATGAACAGCACGCCCACGTTCAAGTCGGTAAGCTGCACACGCGTCTCGATTCCGAACAGCCGCACTTCCGGCCCGAATGGCAGCACCACGATGGGGATCAGCGAAAGCGTCACGGCGAGGAAGGGCGCCAGCATGTAAAAAAACTTGTCCGCCATGGGCGGAACCAGGTCCTCTTTGGTGAGCAGCTTGATCACGTCGGCCAACGGCTGCAACAGGCCATGCGGGCCTACGCGGTAAGGGCCCGGGCGCCGCTGTATGTGCCCCAAGACTTTGCGTTCAACCAGTTGGAGGTATGCCAGCGTGGTCAGCAGGATCGCCGCGAAAACGGCCGTCTTGATGGCGCTCAGAAGGAGATAGTTCACCTCTGGTAGAGCCTCCTCGTCCGTTCGGTGACCGAATTGAGCATCTTCGAGTAACGTCCCAAAGTGCCGGAGGTAAACAGCGTATCCTCACTCGACCAGACTTCGCCCGCCGCTTCCATGCCGGGCGCGGCGGCCGCCGGCGCGCCATTGTATCCGGGCACGTCCCGCTGGATCTCGGCGAACACGGCCTCCGGAGTGGCGGGTCCCAGGTCCACACCCATGGCGCGCGCCAGCAGGCCGATAATGTCCAGGTCGCTCTTGGCGCCCGTGGTGGAAGCGGCGCGCGCCAGATGCTGAAGTTCACCGCAGACGTTGGTCGTGGTTCCGGTCTTCTCGTAAGCCGAAAGCGCGGGTAACACGACATCGGCGCGCGCCGCCGACTCGGTGAGGAAGAGGTCCTGCACCACTACGAACGCACGCTCTGCGGCCAAAGGTTGCCGCGCTAGGGGATTGGCGCCCACCACGTAGAGAGCGTCCAGATGCACTTGCTCCAGCATCTCCTTTATGGTCCATCCCGGTTTGGCAACTGGCTGGTAGCCGGGACCAAAATCCGGCGCCAGGCCCATGTCGGAGGCCCCGCGCGAATTGGCGTAATCCACCAGGCAGATGTACTTGACGGGGATGCCCAGGCTGCCGGCGAAAGCCACCAGCTCGCGCACCTTGGCGCCGCGGATTGCGTCGCCGAAGATGACCACCAGTTCGGGCTCGGCTTGCAGCCTCTCGCGCAAGCTCTCAACCCCCGCCAGCTCCATGCCCGGCTGCGAGCGCACGGCCACAGCGGCGAAGCTGTCTTCTCTGACCGGTCCGCGCGTCACTACGTAAGTATGCGACTGATGCTGGCGCCAGTTGGCCCGGACCTGGTAGGCGAGCAAAGGGTGCTGTTGGGAAAGGTCGCTTCCCACGATAAGCACCGCCCGGCTGGTGTACAGATCCGCCATGCTGGCCAGGGCGCCGGAGCGCCCGGCGAGCGCCGCCATCAGGGCCGGAACGTCACCGGTGCGGTGATGGTCGATGTGCGGGGTGCCCAGGGCGCGCCGTGCGAACTTCTGGAGAAAGTAGTTTTCTTCGTTTGTGGTGCGGTTGGAGCCGATCACTCCGCACACGCCCCCCTGCCGGCGGATCTGGCCGAACCGCTCCGCCACCACTTGGATCGCCTGCGCCCAGGAGGCCGCCTGAAGCTGTCCGTCCACCCTTATCAGCGGCGATTGCAGCCTCTCGGGATGCGAATGGAAGTCGAAACCGAAACGCCCCTTTACACATAGGAATTCGCCGTTGGAGCCGGAACGGTCGCGGTTATTCGCGCGGATGATCACTTCGTTGCGCACGCCCAGAGTGGTCTTGCAGCCATCAGCGCAATGTGCGCAGACCGTGCCCACGTGCCGCATCTCCCAAGGCCGCGTGCGGTAGCGGTAGGTGTCGCTGGTGAGTGCGCCGACTGGGCAGATGTCGATGCACATGCCGCACTCATCGCATTCCAGGTGGTCGCCCCGGTTGGGCGCGATCTCGCTCACCACGCCCCGCCTGACGATGCTTAACGCGTCCACGCCCAGCCCTTCTTTGCAGATGCGCACGCAGCGGTAGCAGAGAATGCAACGTGGGGCGTCGTAATAAACGAGCGGGGAAAAACGTTTCTCTTCGGTGTGGACTTTGATCTCGTGAAAACGGCTGCTGCTGGCGCCGTAACCGAAAACCATGTCCTGCAATTCGCACTCGCCGCCCTTGTCGCACACCGGGCAATCCAGAGGGTGGTTGGTGAGCAGAAACTCGAGCATAGCCTTGCGCGCTTCCACCACCTGCGGCGTCGTGGTTCGCACCACCATGCCTTCGGCCACCGGCAGCGTGCAACTGGTGAGCAGCTTGGGAGCCTTTTCCACTTCCACCAGACACATACGGCAGGCCGCCTGCAAGGAGAGCCCGGGATAATAGCAGAATGCCGGAATGTGAATGCCCACGGTCTTGGCCGCTTCAATTACCAAAGTGCCGGCCGGGACGGCTACCTCTTTATCGTCGATGGTGAGGTGAACCAGGTCCGCCATTACGCCGTCACCATATGCGAAGATTTCTCGAACGGACAAGGCCGCCCGTCCAGGTGCGCTTCAAATTCATCCCGGAACTTGCTTACGACCGCGACGGTGGGCATGGCCGCCGCGTCGCCCAGCGGGCAGAAGGTCCGCCCCAACATATTGCGCGCCAGTTCGCCGATCAGATCGATTTCCTGGCGTTCGCCCCCGCCGGAATGGAAACGGTCGAGCAGTTTGCTCAGCCAGGCGGTGCCTTCCCGGCAGGGAACGCACCACCCGCAGCTTTCGTGATGGTAGAAACGCATGATGCGCGCTGCGGCTTTGACCATGCAGGTGTCTTCGTCCATCACCACCACACCTCCGGAACCCAGCATGCTGCCGGCTTTGGCCAGCGTGTCGAAATCCATCGCAAGGTCGCATTCCTCGGCCTTGAGCACCGGGCACGAGGAGCCGCCGGGAATCACGGCCTTCAGTTTCTTGCCGCCACGCACCCCTCCGCCCACCTCTTCAATCATGCGAAGCAAGTTGAACCCCATGGGCAATTCGTACACGCCGGGGCGGCGAACGTGGCCCGATATGCAGAACAGCCGCGTGCCGCCGTTCTTAGGCGTACCGAGGCCGGCGAACCATGCTCCGCCCTGCCGGATGATGGCCGGCACGGCGCAGAAGGTTTCGACATTGTTGAGCACCGTGGGACATCCGAAAGCTCCCGCCACGGCCGGAAAGGGCGGGCGGATACGGGGCACGCCCCGTTTGCCCTCAAGCGATTCCAGCAAGGCGGACTCCTCTCCGCACTCGTACGATCCTGCCCCGGTGTGGGTGTGGACCTCGAAGTCGAATCCGCTGCCCAGGATATTGCGGCCCAGATAGCCTCGCTCGCAGGCTTCGGCGATGGCGCGGTCCAGGATGTCGATCAGGTAGCGGTACTCGCCGCGGATGTAAATGTAGCCCGCATGCGCGCCCACCGTAAGTCCGGCAATCAGCATGCCTTCCAGAAGTTGGTGCGGGTCGTTCTCCATCAGCACGCGGTCCTTGCACGTGCCGGGCTCGCCCTCGTCGGCATTGACGACAATGTATTTCGGCTTGGGGGAGTTGCGCGGCACGAAACCCCACTTCATGCCGGTAGGGAAGCCGGCGCCGCCGCGCCCGCGCAAGTTCGAGGCTCTCAACTCCTCCAGAATCTTATCCGGGCCCATGGACAAAGCTTTTCGGAAACCCTGGTAGCCCTCGTGCGCCAGGTAGGTGTCCAGGGAGGTGGAATTCTCCAGGCCGAAGCGGCTGGTGAGCACTTTAACTTCCAGCGGGCTGGCTTCGTTATACAGCATGGCGCTAGTGGATTCTCCGCAAACTCTCGATCAACCGGTCGAACTTCTCGGCGGTCATGTGATGGTGGAACTCGTAGCCCACCTGGAGGGCCGGCCCCCACCAGCAGGCACCGATGCATTCGACTTCTTCG
>CAYSBM010000319.1:0-523 GCA_964429095.1 uncultured Solibacteraceae bacterium
GGCAGCGACTGGAAGAGGACCATCGGCACCAGGAACCCGACCACCAGCCCGATCCCGCCCACTCGTGGCGTCGGCACCGTGTGGCTCGATCGTGCGTTCGGATGCGCCAGCAGCAGACGGCGCTGCGCGAAGCCAGGCACGAGCCCCAGGTAACCATCGACGGGCGGAGTAATCCGCTCGCCGAGCCCTTCATGGTAATAGCCACGCAAAACCCGTTGGAACATCACGGCACTTACCCGCTGCCGGAATCCCAACTGGACCGCTTCTTGATGCGGCTGCGGATCGGCTATCCGGATGCCGCCAGTGAGCGCGAGATCCTGCGCAATCCGGACTCACCCGGCGCTCCTACCCTTTCTGCCGTGCTCAGTGCAGGCGATGTGATTGAGTTGCAGGAGGCTGTGCACCAGCTACGGGTCGAGGAAGCCGTAGTTGACTACCTGATGGCCATCGTGGAACACACGCGGGCCCATGAGAGCCTGGCGCTGGGAGTCAGTCCGCGTGGCGCGCAGGCGCTCTACCGCGC
>CAYSBM010000319.1:533-4443 GCA_964429095.1 uncultured Solibacteraceae bacterium
AATCTCTCCCTGGTCGAGGTTCCGCGCTGAGAACGCCGGCAGCGAGAATATGAAAACCGCCATCATCGGCCTGCCCATGACGGGCAAGACCAGCCTGTTCACCATACTTACCGGAGTGCATGAGGCATCGCGCATGGGATCGCTCGAAGCGCGCCTGGGCGTGGCCAAAGTGCCTGACCCCCGTGTGGATGCTTTGGCCGCGCTCTTTCAGCCGCCCAAAGTCACCCACGCGACCGTCGAATACCTGGACTTCCCCTCCATTTCCAAGGAATCGCTGCGCGATCCGGGTCTTTTGGCCAGCCTGCGCGTCGCCGATGCGCTGGCCCACGTGGTGCGCGTCTTTGAAAGCGATACCGTGCCGCACGAGAACGGCAGCGTGGATCCGGCGCGCGACATAGAAGACGTGGACACGGAGTTGATCCTCAGCGATCTGGTGGTCGTGGAACAGCGTCTGGAGCGGCTGGAAAAGGACCGCAAGAAGATCAAGGACCCGGGCCTGGATCAAGAAGCGGAGTTGCTTGAACAGGCCAAAACGCTGCTCGAAGCGGGCACCCCGCTGCGCGGCCTGAAGCTCAACCCCGGCCAGGAGAAGCGCCTGCGTGGCTTCCAGTTCCTCTCGCAGAAACCCATACTTGTGGTGCTGAACCTGGGCGAGCAGGATGCGCCGCGGCTGCACGAAATCGAATCCGAGTATCGCAACGGCCTGCTTGCCGGGCGCCCCGGCACAGCGGTCGCCGCCATTTGCGGGAAGATTGAGGCCGAACTCGCCGAACTCGCCCCTGAGGAAGCCGTCGATTATCTGGCAAGTTACGGCTTGAGAGAATCCGGTCTGGAGCGCCTGATTTCCGCCACTTACGCGCTGCTGGGTTTGATGAGTTTTCTTACGGCCGGTGAAACGGAGGTGCGCGCCTGGACCATTCCCATGAACTCCACCGCGGTGAAGGCCGCCGGCGTCATACACACCGACTTCGAGAAGAAATTCATCCGTGCCGAAGTTGTGAACTGGAAGGCGCTGATCGAGCACGGCGGCGATGCCGGCGTGAGCGAAAAAGGTTTGCTGCGGCTGGAAGGCAAGGATTACATCGTCCAGGATGGCGACGTGCTGGTCATCCGTCACGGCTAAGCGCCAGCCTTACAAATCCTGCGGTTGGCTTTGGTCCGGCGGTCGCATGTGCCTCATTGGGACTGGCGGTAGCGCGGAATCTGGCGTTCGATGACCGCCGCCAGACCGGCCAGAACGCACAGCCAGACAAACCAATCCCCGTGAAGGGTATAGAAGGTTTGCGCGCTCTGATAGGAAAAGCCGCTGCGGGCGCTCAACTCGGCGTAGGGCGGCAGGCGGTGCATAACCCGGCCGGCCGGATCGATCACCGCGGTTATCCCGTCGTTCGTGGCTCGTAGAATCCAACGCCGGTTCTCCGCCGCGCGCATGCGTACCAGCCGCAGGTGCTGTTGGCGCGCCGCGCTGTGGCCGAAATAGCCGTCGTTGGAAAGGTTCACCAGCAGTTCGGCGCCGGCGGCCGCAAAGCGCCGCACCAGGTAGGGGAAGGCCGATTCATAGCAGATGAACACCCCTGTGTCGCGGCCGGCGGCTCGCAGCAACACCAGTTGCTCGCCGGGCGTGAAATCGCCGGCTTCCTGTGTGATGCGGTTCACCCAGCCGAAAAATGGCGGAACATATTCGCCGAACGGCACCAGAAACAACTTGTCGTAACGTCCAACCAGTTGGCCGCGTTCGTCCACCAAGTAGGCGGAATTGAGAGGGGCGCCCGCGCTGGTATGCCCTACGGCGCTCAGGAGCACACTGGCGCCTGTGCTGCGGGCCAGTTTCTCCACCAGAGCCCGAAAGCGCGCGTCCTCCTGGTAGTAGAAAGGCGCAGGGGTCTCAGGCCACAGGATCAATAGAGGCCGCTGCTGGCCGGCGGCAAGCGCGCTGCGCAAGCTGAGTGCAGCCATCCGCTCTTGGACTTCATATAAGGTCTCCGCCGTCCAGGGTCCGGAGGCCGGGAGATTGGGTTGCACCAGGACCGCGTCCTGTGTTCCGGCTGTGGCGTCCGGCATTGCCGGCAGCAGGAACACTAACGGCACGGCCAGAATCCAAGCCAGTTCCAGTCGCCGCCGGCGCAGAGCCGCCAGCGCCAGCGCCACGTTCATCACGGCGATCAGAAAGGACACGCCGTAAACGCCCGTGTAGGGCGCCAGCCGCAGTGGCGCGCCCATGTCCGTAGCTGCGTCTCCCAGCGTGAGCCACGCAAAGCCCAGAGGTCCGTGTAGCCGCTCGATCACCACCCAGAAGGCCGCCACCACCGGGACTGCATACCAGCGCCCGATGGCCAACCCCGCCAGCCAGGCGAACGCCCCCATGTGCAGCGCCTTGGCTGCTGCAAACAGAGCGAAGGCGCCATAACTGCCCCAGATTCCCATGCCGCCATGCACTTCCAGGACCCAGCGGATCCAGTGGCAAAGTCCCGTCCAATACACGGCTCCGGCGGCGTATCCCCACAGGAACCTCCGCCCACCGCGTGGTTCGCGCGCCACAGCCACCAGCAGCGGCAGTAAGGCGAAAGGCGCCAGCGCGGTCCAACCCACCGGAGGGTATAGAGAAACCAGCAGAGCGCCGGAGGCGAATGATAATAGCAGGTTCCAAATCACGGTTTTTCCGCCCGCGCCCACACTTGATCCGCCATGTAGGAACTGCGCACCAGCGGTCCGCTGAACACCATCTTGAAACCCAGCCGCTCGCCACAGACGCGATAGGCTTCGAATTGCGCCGGGGTGACGTATTCCTGCACCGGCAGATTGCGCCGCGTCGGCTGCAGATATTGTCCGATCGTCACCACCTCCACGCCTGCTGCACGCAAATCCGCCAGCGTGCGCTCCACCTCGGCTGGAGACTCGCCCAGGCCAACCATCAAGCCCGACTTCAGCAAGGTTGGCGGGCGGCATTGGTGTGCCCACCGCAATACCTCCAGCGAGCCTTCATAATCGGCCCGTGGACGGACGCGTGCGTAAAGCCTCGGAACGGTTTCGATGTTGTGGTTGAAGACATCGGGCGCCGCGTCCAGCACCCGGCGGATCGCTGCCCGCACACCCTTGAAAGCCGGGGTCAGCACTTCGATGCGCGCCTCCGGCAGCACCTTGCGAATCTCCTCCACCGTCCGAGCGAAGTGCGCCGCGCCGCCGTCGGCCAAATCATCGCGCGTCACGCTGGTGATCACCACGTGATTCAGTTGCAACGCTGCGGCCATTTGCGCCACCCGCGCCGGCTCATCCTCGTCGGGCGGCGTAAGCCGGCGGTCCGGGTTCTGCCGCGGAATGGAGCAAAACCCGCAAGTACGGGTGCACTGTGGGCCCAGGATCAGGAACGCGGCTGCTCCGCGGTGAAAGCACTCGTGTATGTTCGGACAGCGCGCCGACTCGCACACCGTTCGCAGCCCCCGCTCCCGGAAGGCGGCTTTCAAAACATGCAGCGCTTCATAATGCGGTTCGCGCTTCTGCGCCCACTCGGGCAGTCGGCCGGCGGACACGGGTCAATACTTCCGCGTGATGGGCTTGAAACCCGCGGCTTCCAGATCCATCCTGGTTTTGGAAACCGTAGCGGCGTCTTTGAGCGGGCCCACCAGTACTCGAAAGAGCGTCTCGTTGGGTCCTGGCGCCACAAACGCTTGCGGGAACCCCTTCTTGCGCAAGATGCCGGCGATCATCTCCGCGTCGGCCTTTCTTACCGCTCCCACCTGCAAGTAGGTTTGTCCTGCTTGCGCCTGCCCGTGCAGCGGCACAGCCGCACGCTCCTCCGCCGGCGTGGTCGTGGGTCTTGGTTCGGCCGGTGAGGGACGTTCCGGCATGGGGGCAGCGGGCGGTTCCCCGTTCACGTCGGGCGGTTGCGCGGGCTTGGTGGCTGCTGGCGCTG
>CAYSBM010000320.1:0-4438 GCA_964429095.1 uncultured Solibacteraceae bacterium
TGAGAATTTCGGGCGAAGAGAAGCAATGCAAATGAATCTGGAAGCGTTCCTTGATCGACCGCAGCAGGTCTTCATACCATTCGATCTTCAGCTCCGGATGCAGCCCACCTTGCATCAACACTCCGGTGCCCCCCAGCTCGATGGTTTCGCGAATCTTCTCCCAGATGGTCTCCTTCGCCAGCACGTACCCTTCGGCGTGTCCCAGCGGGCGGTAGAACGCGCAGAAAGTGCAATATTCGGTGCAAAAGTTGGTGTAGTTGATGTTGCGATCGATGATATAGGTGGCGACGCCTTCAGGATGGAGGCGGCGGCGCACGGCGTCGGCTTCCATGCCGATGCCGATCAAGTCGTCGCTGCGGAAAAGGTCAAGCGCTTGCTGGCGTGTCATGGCAACGTTGCGGCCAGTTCCAGGAACCGGCGGAGCCCCTGGTAGTCCAGGTCGCTCAATTGATTGACAACATTACGAGTCAGGATCTGGCGCACGAATTCCTGACTGAACCCCCGGGCTTGGCTTTCGCACGCCACGTTATCTTCCAGATGTTCCACCCCGTAGCGGGCCGAATCCTGGAACGCCTGCTCGATTTCGGCGGTGATCACCTCCCGCGGCGCCGCCCAGACGGCGAAGACCATGGGCAACCCCGTCAGGCGCAGCCACTCCTCACCCAAATCCAGCGCCGCATGCGGCGCTTGGCGCGGGTCGATGCGCAATGCGGGGTCGCCGATCAACAGAGCGGCATCGGCGGCTTCCAGCATGGCGGCGGGATCGGGCGCCATCGTGACACACCGCGGCGTCACCCCATAGCGGTCCCGCAAAATGATCCTGGCCAGCAGGACACTGGTCCGGGAGCTGGAATCGAGCGCCAGCCTGCGGATTCCGGCAATGGGCGTCTTTGAGATCAGCAGAATGCTGCGTACCGCGCCGTGCGCGGCGATGCCCGCGCCGCGAATAATGTCCAGCCCCAGCGCAGGCAAGACCGCCGACGGTGCGATCCCGATGTCAGCCTGATGGAGGGCCAGGCGGCGCGCGCAGTCGGCCGGAAGGTCGAAGCTCAGCTCGAACATGCCCTTTTGTGCCCCATGCAGCATCCCCCACACCAGCGGCACGGTGTTGAGGTAACTGACTGCGCTTACGCGGCGTCGAACAGAGGAGGTTTCCTTGCGCTTCAATTCACAAGTCTATCACCGGCGTGGAGGCGGCTTGGCAGGTTGGCCGTCATCACGATGAATCTGATGCTCGAGCGAGTGCTTGTGCGCCATCGAGCGCCGCCGGCGCCGGTGTGACAATTGGCTTCAACGCAGGGGCGCCGTTGCGTGAAACCAAGTCTGAATTGCGCCCTCCGGGGAGCCATGCTAAGGGTCACGACCGCCCGGTCCCGCGCGTGCCCGTCTATAAGCCAATGAAAAAAGTGCAACTTGCCGCTTTTGTTCTGGTTGCGGCCGTGGCGGTTGGCCGGCTTCACGCCGACACCACGTTCAACCCTGTCCCTTCGCGGGTTGTGGGACACCCGCAACTGGCTCTGATGTCGCGAGCTCCCAACTTGGTGGAAGGGCGCGAATTCAACACTCCGCAGGGTGTGGCGGTGGATACCAGCGTATCGCCGCCCATTTTGTACGTGGCGGATACGGGAAATAACCGCGTTCTAGCGTGGCGCAATGCGGCGGGATTCGCCAATGGCGCGGTGGCCGATCTGGTCATCGGCCAGCCGAACAAGTACGCGACCGAGGCTCTGGGGCCCGGCACTACCGTGACTACGGGTTTGTCCTCCCCTACCGGCCTGGCTGTGGATGCCAGCGGAAACCTCTACATCGCAGACAGCGGCAATAATCGGATCCTGCGTTTTCCCAAGCCCTTCGAGCAACCGGCAGATTCGATTCTGCCGGACATGGTGATCGGCCAGAAGACTTTCAGCGCTGGTTCGTCCAACCAGGGACAGTCGCTGCCTACGGCGAAAACGGTCTCGTTCAACGTGGGCGGCAGCATCTATCGAAGTGGGCTCGCCTTCGATAGCCAGGGAAACCTTTATAGCTCCGACCCCGGAAATCACCGCGTGCTGCGCTATTCCGCCGCCGCGTTGAATCTGGGCGCCAGCGAGCCGCCAGCGGAGCTGGTCTTGGGCCAGACCGCTTTCGAGTCGAAAACCACGCAAGTCAGCGGTGGCGACCGGACTTCAAAGTCCGGGTTGGTGAGTCCGTCCGGGCTGGCGCTGGACCAGACCGGCCGGCTGTATGTCTGCGACTCGCTGAACCGGGTGGTGGTGTACCTGCCGCCCTTCAGCACCGGAAAACAGGCTTCGCGCGTCATGGGCGTGGCGCCCCAGGCTTCCGGACAGCCCTATCCGATTAATGACGTCAGCTTGGGGCGGGTGGTCGGCAGTAGCGGCTATCCGCCGGAAGGGGTGTTCACCGTCGGCAATCTGCCTTTTGTCATCGACACCTACAATCACCGCATTCTGCGTTTTCCGAACTACGATTCCTGGCCGGCGGAGGCGCCTAATGCCGTTTCACCCGCCGCCAATGGCGTGATCGGACAAGTGGACTTCACCTCGAGCAGCGCCAACCGCGGGTTGACCGAGCCAACCGCTTTCACCCTCGCCGTTCCGGTGGCGGCTGTTTTCGCGGGCGGAATGCTGTTTGTCGCCGATTCGGGGAATCACCGCGTGCTGGTTTACGGAGATCCGAGTTCTTCAAACGATTTGCCTAGTTTCGGGGCGCAACGGGTGTTGGGCCAGGACGGTTTTCAGTTCAACACCGTAAACCTGATTGAAGGCCGTGAATTCCGCTTTAATTCCGCCGGGGCCATCGCGGTGGCCACCACTTCCGCGCCGCCCCGCCTGTATGTTGCCGATACTGGCAACCACCGCATTCTGGGATTCAAAGACGCGCGCAAGGTGCGGCCCGGGCAGAAGGCCGACTTGGTGATCGGGCAGGGTTCCGACGAGTTTCGTTTCCAGCGTTCACTGGTCAACTATCCAACCAACGATTCCACAACCCCCAACCAGTTTGGATTGAACACGCCCATCGGGCTTGCTGTGGATTCGGAAGGCAACTTGTGGGTGGCTGATTTCGGCAACAGCCGCGTGCTGCGTTTCCCACGGCCCTTCGACAAGCAGCAGCCGGCCGCTGACGTGGTTCTTGGCCAGACGGGTTTCACCAATCCCCCGTTAACCGACGCCACCATACGCACCATGGACCGGCCCTTGGGTCTGGCGTTTTCCAACGCGGGACATCTGGCGGTTTCCGATCTGGCGCACAACCGGATTCTGATTTTCCAGAAGGATCCGGCCAAGGGTTTTCAGAATGGGCAATCGGCCTGGAAAATCTACGGCCAGAGCGATGCGACCAGCATTACGTCCGGATCGGCCATGAACAAGTTCAATGGGCCGCGGGGCATCGCACTCGATACGGGGGACCGTCTGTATGTGTGCGATTCTTCGAACGGGCGGGTCTCCATTTTCGGCCCCATCTACCAGCAGCCGCAATACGGCGCCACCGCCGCAGACGCCATCCGAAACCTCAGCAACCCGCAGAGCGTCTATGTGAGCCGGACGACGGGGTCGATCTGGATTGCCGAGCCGGGTTCGACCCAAGTCCGCCGCTGGCCGAACTACGATGATTTGGTTCCCGCGGGTTACTTGAGCAACGGGTTCGTCTACGCCGTCTATCCCACCGCCGCCGGGTTGGACGGCTTTGGCAACCTTCTGGTGGCCGAGTCGACCAATCGCGTGGACTTCTTCTTCCCATCGCTTTATGTCACCAACGCGGCCAGCGGAAGATTGCGCGTGACGCCCGGCATGATCGCTTCTTTGTGGCCGGCCGGCAACAGCTACGGAAGCGAGACCAAGAGTTTTAATGAGTTGCCGAACCCGTTGCCGCTGCCTACGACGCTTGCGGACCTGCAAGTGCTGGTGAACGACGCGCCCGCGCCGCTGTTTTTTGTTTCGCCCGGCCAGATCAACTTCCAAGTGCCCTCCAAGATTCCCGACTCGGGCACGATCGAAGTCCAGGTGGTGCGGCCCAGCAACGACCAGATTCTGGGCGCGGCAACGGTGAGCGTAGAGCTTTCCTCGCCGGGGTTGTTCACCAACGATGGCAGTGGCGGGGGGCAGATTGCGGCATTGAATCAGGACAACACACGCAACGCTTCCTCCAATCCCGCACAGAAATACCAGGTCATACTGTGGTACGGCACCGGAACGGGTTACGTTCCCAATTCGCCCGCGGATGGCACTTTGGTGAACGGACTAGTTCCCACCGATGGCAAGCCGCAAGTCTGGATGGAGTCGGGCTATGTTCCCCCGGAGAATATTGAATATTCTGGTTTGGCCCCCAGCCTGGTTGGAGTTTGGCAGATCAACGTCCGAATTCCGGACAAGCTGGCACCCCTGGTTCCCAACCAGGTTCCGGTCTTTATTGAATACCGCTCGCGCCGCCGCCTGGC
>CAYSBM010000321.1:0-4115 GCA_964429095.1 uncultured Solibacteraceae bacterium
ACCGTATGAAGAAGACTCGGATCAACGAGCTGGCTCGCGAACTCGAGGTCAAGCCAAACAAGATCCTGGAGTTGTTGCCAGAGTTCGGCGTCACGGAAAAGAAGACGCATTCCAGTTCGATTGACGACGATGTGGCCGATCAGATCCGCCGGCGTCTGGGCGGCGCCCCCGCTCCTGGTGAGGAACCGGTCGGGCAAAGCGCTCCCCCGGCTCCTGAAGCGGCAGCGCCTCCAGCACCGCAGGCCGCTGAGACAGCCGCTCCGGAACCGCCAAAGCCGCCCTCGCACGTGGCTCCCGGCACCATTCTGACGCCCCTGACGCCTCAGTCCCTTGCGCCTGCGGCGCCCCAAGCCGGACCCGAAGCGCCGGCTCCTCGCCGCGCTCCACAGCCTATCCGTCCACCGCTTGCTTCGGCTGCTGGACCACGCCAGGCGCCCGCCGCGCCCAAAGCGGCCTTGCCGGAAGCGGCGGCGACCGCCGCACCGCCCGTGCCCGCTCCGGCGGCCGCACCTGCACCTGCCCAGCCCCAGGCCCCCAAACCGGCGGCCATACCGGCCAAACCGCAGCCGCCGGCGCGCCCGGGACAGATTCTGAGCGGTCCGCGCCAGCCACTGCCCCCGAACGTGGTTCCGGCCCAACCTAAACGCAGCACTCCGCCACCGCCGCCACCACCTCCGCCGGCAGCACAACCGTCGGCGTCAGCGCCCCCCAAGAGTGTGGTTGGACGGCCTGCGGCGCGCCCGGTGGTTCCACCAAGTCCGGACGTCGCGGCCAGGTTGAAGAACATGGGTCCCAGCCAGCCGAGCGCCCGGCCGGGTTTACCCAGCCGCCCGGCTGCCACCCCAGTTCCCGGCCAACCGATCTACCGCGGGCCGATCCGTCCGGGACAGCCGATGACACCGCGGCCCGGTTCCGGCCCGGGCGGCCGCTCGCCGCGCGGACGTCCCATGCATCCCACGGCGGCTTCAGTGCGCGGCGAGGTTCCACCCCCGCCCGCCATCGAGCAACCCCGCCGGACGGCCGACAAGCGCCGCCAGGCCGATCGCGTCCGAAAAGCCGAGCAGGAAGGCAAATTGCATGTTCCTGTGGCCCGGCGCGAATCGATGGCCATGCTGGCTGTCAATCGCGACATTACCGTAGCCGAGGGGATTACTGTCAAGGAACTCTCCGAGAAGCTAGGCGTCAAGGCCAGCATGGTGATCAAGCGCCTGTTGGAGAAAAAGGTTTTCGCCTCCATCAACCAGGCGCTGGACGTAAGAACGGCCGAGGAAGTGGCGCGCGATTTCGGAGCCAATACGCAGAAGGTCAGCTACGAGCAGGAAGCCACGCAAGAAATCGAAAAGGCTGAGGAAGAAGCCGATCTGGTCAGGCGCGCCCCCGTGGTCACTATCATGGGCCATGTGGACCACGGCAAGACCTCTTTGTTGGATGCCATCCGTTCAACGAATGTGGCTGAGCGGGAGGCGGGCGGCATCACGCAGCACATCGGCGCCTCGCACGTCGTCAAAGACGGCAAGAAGATCGTGTTCATCGACACGCCGGGCCACGAAGCCTTTACCCGCATGCGGGCCCGCGGCGCCAAAGTCACTGATATCGTCGTGCTGGTGGTAGCCGCCGACGACGGGGTGATGCCGCAAACGCTGGAAGCCATAGACCATGCCAAAGCCGCAGGCGTCCCGATCCTGGTGGCGATCAACAAGATCGACAAGCCGGAATCTCAAATCGAGCGCATCAAGCAGCAACTGAGCGACCGCGGGTTGATGCCAGAAGAGTGGGGAGGAGACACGGTCATGGTTCCGGTCTCAGCCAAGACCAAGCAGAACCTTGATCTGCTGCTCGATATGATCGTCCTGGTGGCTGAGATGCAGGATCTGCGGGCCAACCCGGCGCGTCCCGCCGTAGCGACGGTGTTGGAAGCCAAGCTGGACCGGGGACGCGGCCCGGTGGCCACCGTAATTGTGCGCAACGGCACTTTACGGGTGGGAGATTATTTCATATCTGGCGCGGTGGTCGGTAAGGTGCGCGCCATGTTCGACGATCGCGGCCAACCGCTTCGCGAGGCCGGGCCATCGACGCCGGTCGAGGTGCTGGGGCTGGAGTCGCTGCCGGAGGTGGGCGACACGCTCCAGGTGGTTACCGATACGGCCAAAGCCAAACAGATCGTCATCTACCGCGAGGCCAAGGAACGCGAACAAAGCATGGCCAAGAGCGCCCGCTTGTCGCTGGATCAACTGCACGAACAGTTGAAAGAAGGCGAAGTTAAGGAGTTGCCGGTCATCCTTAAGACCGACGTCGGCGGAACGGCCGAAGTGCTTACCGACACGCTGCAAAAGCTGTCCACTGAGAAGATCCGCGTGCGGGTGCTGCACAGCGGCGTGGGCGCCATCACCGAAACCGATGTATTGCTGGCTTCGGCCTCCAATGCCATTATCATCGGCTTCAATGTGCGTCCGGAGCGCAACGCTGCGGCGACAGCGGAGAGGGAGAAGGTGGACATCCGGCTCCACACGATCATTTACGAACTGGTGGATGAGATGAAGAAGGCCATGGCCGGGCTGCTGGAGCCGGTGTACAAGGAAGTCTACCGCGGCCGGGCAGTCGTCCGCGAGGTTTTTCATATCTCGAAGGTCGGCAACGTCGCTGGCTGCCAGGTGCAGGACGGCGTGATCGCCCGCGGGTGCGAAGTCCGCCTGCTGCGAGACAATGTTGTGATTTACACGGGGAAGTTGAGCTCGCTCAAGCGATTTAAGAACGATGTCAACGAAGTCAAGAGCGGCTTCGAATGTGGCCTCTCGCTGGACAGCTATAACGATTTCAAGCCCGGAGACATCATCGAGGCCTTCGTTACCGAGAGGGTGGCCGCGGAGGTAGTGGCCTAACAGGGTTGTGGCTGCGATCGGCGTTCTGACCATCGAACTCCGCATCCCCGAGGCCCATTCTCTTAAAGAGAAGCGCCATTACGTGCTGAGTCTGAAAGAGAGGCTGCGGCGCAAGTACAACGTCTCGGTCGCCGAAATCGACTATCAGGATATCTGGCAGCGGGCATTGATCGCCGTGGTGACCGTGTCCAGCAGCCGGCAGTTCGCCAGGCAAGTCCTCGATGGGGTGGAACGTGAGGCGGCTGCTCTGGTGGGACGCTATTTGGTGGAAGCCGCTATTGAATGGCTGGATTGAAATCCGCTTATGGATGCTCATCGCGTGGAGCGCATTTCGGCCGCGCTCAAAGAGGAGTTGGCCGAGCTGATCGGCTATGAGATGGAAGATCCGCGTCTGGAGCCGGTCCGGGTGGATGATGTGCGGGTGGCGCCGGATGGCAAACACGCCTTGGTGCTGGTGAGTGTTTCCGGCGAGCCCCAGCAGCGGCGAGCGGCGTTGGAGGCGCTAGTAAAAGCTTCCAATTACCTGCGGCGAGAGCTCTCCTCGCGTTTGCAAGTGTTTCATTTGCCGGATCTTCGCTTTGAGATCAGCCGGGATCCGGATGAGGTGGCGCGAATCGACCGTTTGTTCAAACGGGCCGAAAGACAACACCGTAAGGCCTCCGCCGGGCTGAAAAACCCCCCTAGAAACCCTTTCTTATGAGGTATTTTGTGGTACTTTTGTGTTTAGTGGCGTACCTGGCGGCGGCGCCGTCTCAAGCCGGTGAGCTGGTTCGCCTGGAGGCCAGCGTGGACGCCATGGGCACCACATACACGGTGGCTCTGTATGGGGAAAGCCGGGACCAACTGGAAGCCATTGTAGAAGAAACATTTAATGAAGTCCGGCGGCTCGACCGGATGTTGTCCAACTATCGCCGTGACAGTGAATGGAGCGAAGTGAACCGGTATGCCGCCGAGCGGCCGGTGAAAGTAACCCCGGAATTGTACCGGCTGTTGGAACGATGTGTGGATTACAGCCGCCGCAGCGAGGGCGCTTTCGATATTTCCGTGGGCCCACTCATGAAGGTGTGGGGCTTTTACCGGGGCAGTGGGCGGTTGCCCAGCCGCCAGGAAATACGCCAAGCGATGGAGAATGTCGGCTACCGCCACATCTTGCTGGACAAAGAGCACCGTACGGTTCGTTTTGACAAGCCGGGCGTTGAACTGGATCCAGGCGGGATCGGCAAGGGGTATGCCGTT
>CAYSBM010000321.1:4125-4430 GCA_964429095.1 uncultured Solibacteraceae bacterium
GTATGGTGGAGGTGCTGCGTGATACCGGCGTCACCAGCGGTCTGATCTCGGCCGGTTCGAGCAGCATTTATGCTTTGGGAACCCCGCCGGGCGCGCCGGGCTGGAAAGTGAGCATACGACATCCGAGGGATTCCCGGCGGGTGGCAGCCGAGGTTTACTTGAAAAACGAGTCCATGTCTACCTCAGGAAATTACGAGAAGTTCTTCCGGGCCAATGGACGGATCTACCGCCACATAATGGCCCCCCGGAACGGGTGGCAGGCAATGGGCATGCTTTCGGTTTCTGTAATCGCGCCCGCCACCCTG
>CAYSBM010000322.1:0-4405 GCA_964429095.1 uncultured Solibacteraceae bacterium
AAGTTCCAGTCTCCAGGCGAATAATAGAAGCCCACCTTCAGCCTGTGGCGCCGCGCAGCTTCGACAAAAGGCTTCACCAGGTCGCGGCCACCCAGCTTGGTTCGCGTGTTATAAACGCCGAACTGGCTGGGCCAAAGCGCGTAGCCGTCATGATGCCGGGTGAGAAAGACCGTGTACTTGAAGCCGGCCTTTGCCGCTGCGGCCAGCCACAAGTCAGGATCATAGTGGGAGGGATCAAAGCGGTCAAACAGAGCGTTGTATTTCTCGACCGGCCAAACGCCGTTCCGTCCGCCGACGTCGCGAAACATCCCCCAGCCAATCTCGACTTCGGCTAGGCTGGACGGCCCCCAGCAAATCATGATGCCTAGGCCCGCCTTGCTGAACCAGGGCTGTAGCTGGCCGCTGCGCGTGCCGCTACCCGGCAGAGTAAAGGCGTCGGTTTCCTGCGCCAGGCTGCGGCGCGCCAGCATGGCGGCTGCCACAACCACTTCGCGGCGGCTGAAGCGATGAAGTTTCATGGTAACTTTCGGCTAGCATGTGATTATACCTTGCGGACCGGAATCCACACCTCGATTGCAGGCGGGCTGGAAAATTCCGCCTTGCGCGCCGCCCAACTGGGGGCCGACACCTTTCAGATCTTCTCAGCCAGCCCGCGGTGCTGGAGCTTTGCCGACGTGGAGCGTCAGGCCGCGCGCCAGCTACGGGCCACGCGCGAAAGGCTGGATTTGCGGCCGCTGGTGGTGCATGACAACTACCTGATCAATCTGGCTTCGGCCGCCGAGGCGGTCCGCCGCAACTCGATCGCCGCCTTCCGAGCGGAAATCAAGCGCGCCCGGGCGCTGGGCGCCGAGTACCTGGTGATGCACCCGGGCAGCGCCCGGGGCCAGACCATCGAGCAAGCTTTGGAAACTCTAACCGGTTCGCTTGCCGCGGCGGTCAGGGGTTTGAAAATGGACGGGCTGGTCATCTTGCTGGAAAACACGGCCGGTGCTGGCTTGACCATCGGACGAACCTTTGAAGAACTGCGCGAGCTGCACGACCGCCTTCTTCAAGCGGTGGATCTAGAAACCGGTTATTGTCTGGACACGGCGCACTGCCTGGCCTCCGGCTACGACGTTCAAAGCGCGGAAGGATTGGAACGTACGCTAGCCGCAGCTTCGCGCCTGCTAGGGTTGGAAAATGTGCCTGTCATCCACGCCAACGATTCGAAAACCGCGCTGGGATCCCAGGTGGACCGCCACGAACATATCGGGCGGGGCAACATTGGCAAGGATGGATTCCGGCGTATCCTGCGACATCCAAAGCTGCGAGACAAAGCGTTCATTTTGGAAACGCCCATCGATGAGCCCGGCGACGACCGGCGCAACCTGCGATTGTTGAAGCGCCTCGCCGCCGGCCTTTGATACGATAAAAAGTTACCGGCGACTCTTCTTTTCTCACCTTATGCCTGAGAAGTCATACGACCACATACAAATCGAGACCAAGTGGCACGAGCGGTGGCGCAACGCCACTTTTTATAAGGCGGAGGAAAGCTCCTCCCGCCCCAAGTATTACGTGCTCGAGATGTTTCCTTATCCGAGCGGCACCTTACACATGGGGCATGTGCGCAATTATTCGATTGGCGACACGCTGGCCCGCTACATGTGGATGCGCGGCTACAACGTCCTGCACCCGATGGGCTGGGACGCCTTCGGGCTGCCGGCCGAGAACGCCGCCATTAAACGCAACCGCCACCCGCGCGAATGGACGCTCGACAACATCGCGCACATGAAGAAACAGTTGCAACGCTTTGCGTTTTCCTACGACTGGGACCGCGAGATCTCGACCTGCGAGCCGGAATACTACCGCTGGAACCAGTGGTTCTTTCTGAAAATGCTGGAACGCGGCCTGGCTTACCGCAAGAAAGCTCTGGTGAACTGGTGTCCGGAATGCGGCACGGTACTGGCCAACGAGCAGGTTGTGGAAGGTTGCTGCTGGCGGCATGAAACCACGCCGGTCGAACAGCGGGCGCTGGAGCAGTGGTTCTTGAAAATTACCGCTTACGCCGATGAGCTTCTGGCGGGCATTGAAAAGTTGCGTGAGGGCTGGCCTGAGCGCGTGCTGACGATGCAGACCAACTGGATTGGACGCAGCGAAGGGGCCGAGATAGACTTCAAACTGGCCGAGACAGGCGAGCCGATCCGCGTCTTCACTACGCGTATCGATACGATTTACGGGGCGACTTGCGTGATCCTGGCGCCCGAGCACCCGCTGATTGAGAAATTGGCCCGGGGCGAAGTGCTGGCGCGCGTCAAAGAGATGGTGGACGAACGGGGACGGAAGGATCCGGGCGACATCGTCAAGGAAGGAATTTTCACCGGCGCCTACGCCGTAAACCCGTTTAATGGCGAGAGGATTCCGATTTGGGTCGGCAATTTCGTGCTGATCAGCTACGGTACCGGCGCCATCATGGCCGTGCCCGCGCACGACGACCGCGACTTCGAGTTCTGCAAGAAATACGGTATTCGCATCCGTCCGGTGATCCGTCCCGTGAACGGCGATCTGGCCGATGCGGCCACCATGCAATTGGCCTTCACCGAAGACGGCGTGGTGGAGAATTCGGGCGAGTACTCGGGTTTGCCCTGCGCGGAAGCTCGCCGCCGGATGTGCGAACGCGCCGAGCGGGAGGGCTTTGGCAAAGCCAGCGTCACGTTCCGCATTCGCGATTGGGGTATCTCACGGCAGCGTTATTGGGGCACGCCTATCCCCGTGATCCATTGCCCAAGTTGCGGCGTGGTGCCGGTGCCGGAAAGCGAACTGCCCGTGGTGCTGCCGCTTAACGTGCAGATTACGGGCAAGGGACGCTCGCCGCTGGAAAACGTGCCGGAGTTTGTCAACGTGAAGTGTTACCGGTGCGGGGCGGACGCGCGCCGCGAAACCGACACCATGGACACGTTCGTCGATTCGTCCTGGTATTTCTACCGTTACTGTGACCCGCACACCGCTTCCGCCCCGTTCGACGCCGCCAAGGTGAAGCCGTGGTTTCCCATCGATCAGTACATCGGCGGCGTGACGCACGCCATCCTGCACCTGATTTACTCGCGCTTTTTCACCAAGGTGATGCGTGATATCGGTTTGATTGAGAACGACGAACCTGCCGAGCGGCTCTTCACCCAGGGCATGGTGCTCAAAGACGGGACGGTGATGTCGAAATCGAAAGGCAACATCGTGGATCCCGAGCAGATGGTGCAGAAGTTCGGCGCCGACACCTGCCGGCTGTTCACCCTGTTCGCTGCTCCGCCCGAGCGCGACATGGACTGGCTGGATTCGGGCGCCGAGGGGCAGTTCCGTTTTCTGAGCCGCGTCTACCGCTTCGTCACCCGCAATGCCGGCAAGATGGAGCCCGGACGTTCACCGCAGACCTCCGGCGACCGCCGCGTTCTGCGCAAACTGCACCAAACGGTGGAAAAGGTGACGCAGGACTTCGACTCCCGGTGGCATTTCAACACCTCGATTGCGGCCATTATGGAATTGGTGAACGAACTGCATGCGCAGGAAGCGGAACTGACCGGTGGTGTCATCGCCGAGGTTCTGGAAAAACTGATTCTGTTGTTGGGACCGTTTGCTCCTTATGCCGCTGAAGAGATGTGGGAGGAGATCGGCCGCCGCGGGCCGGTGTTCTTGCAACCCTGGCCGAAGTTCAACCCGGATTTGGTGCGCGAGGAGGAGGCCGAGATTGTCGTGCAGGTGAATGGCCGGCTGCGCGGGCGCATCTATGCCGCGCATGACAGCTCCCCGCAGGCACTCGAGCAATTGGCCCTTGCAGATGAAAAGATTCAGCCTTACCTGGAGGGCAAGCAAGTGGCCAAAGTAATCGTTGTTCCCGGCAAGCTGGTGAACATCGTTGTGAAGTAACTCCAGCTATGGGAGGTGAAAACATGAAAACAACGCCAGCGGAAAGGCGCGGCTTTCTCAAGAGCGCCGGCGCGGTTTTGACCACGTCTCTTTTTGCCGGCAGGATCAGGGGCGCCAATGACCGGATCAGCGCCGCTTTCATCGGTACCGGCGCCATGGGGCTGGGCAATATTCGTGCTGCCATGCAGCAGGAGAATCTGGTGGTGAGCGCGGTGTGCGATGTCTACCGTCCTAACCTGGAACGCGGCGTGGCGGCATCAAAGCACTTCCGGGCACGTGCGGTCAAAGACTTCCGCGAAATTTTGGCCGACAAGTCCATCGATGTAGTCTGTATTTCGACGCCCGACCACTGGCATGCCTACATGACGGTGGAAGCCTGCAAAGCCGGCAAAGACGTTTATGTCGAAAAGCCGGCCTGCACCTTTGTCGAGGAAGGCAGGAAAATGGTCCAGGCGGCGCGCAAGGGGCCCCGCCTGGCCGTCCGCAAGCTCGAGGCCGCCGGGATCGAAGA
>CAYSBM010000323.1:0-4400 GCA_964429095.1 uncultured Solibacteraceae bacterium
CATTGACAAGGCCACGATGGAGATCCACCACGGCAAGCATCACGCCGCTTATATCGCCAATTTGAACAAGGCGCTTGAGTCAGCCCCTGAATTGGCTTCCCGCAGCCTGGAACAGTTGCTCGTCCACAACCTGGCGGCCGTGCCTGAATCCATCCGCACAGCCGTGCGCAACAACGGCGGCGGACACTTCAATCACGCGATGTTTTGGCAGATCATGTCGCCCAAGGGCGGCGGACAGCCGGGTGGCAAGTTGGCCGAAGCGATCGCGGCGGCTTTCGGGGGCTTCGACAACTTCAAGGAAAAGTTCACTGCCGCCGCAATGGGCCGGTTTGGCTCCGGCTGGGCGTGGCTGGTCAAAGATGGCGCCGGCAAACTGGACATTTATTCAACGGCCAACCAGGATACGCCCGTAAGCGAGGGCAAGGCCCCTATCATGGGTCTGGACGTCTGGGAGCACGCCTATTATCTCAAGTACCAGAATCGCCGCGCTGAGTATGTGGCCGCGTGGTGGAATGTCGTCAACTGGGCCGAGATCGAAAAACGTTTCAGTCTCTTAAAGTAGCCCGCGGCGGAATCTGGGACTTCCGTCTCTTGGGCGCGGGAGGGCGGCTTGAGCGCCGTTCTCCCGTCTTGTTCTCTTTCCTTGCATGCCGGGCCCGGGGGAGGGTATTGCCGCTACCTTGGCCCGGCAGTGACGCGATCAGCGCAAGCCGTGGCCCTACCTTCATGAAGGCGGCCTATCTCTTCTTGATTCAGGCTGCGCTGTTTGCTGCGGCAGCCGACAGCGAGCGCTGGGAAATCTCCACCAGGGAAGGGACCTCCGCCATATGGGGCCGGGCGGGCGAACTCAAACGCGTTTATTTCAGTGAGTTTCTCCCTGCGCTGTTCGCGCGCACGCTCACGCTTGATGGTGATCTGCCCGCCGGAAGCACTCTGGATTGGATCTTCACGGGCGAGCAGGGCGGGTTCACGGTGCGCATACGGCGGCAGTCGGTCGAGCTCATTCAGCGCTACTACGATTCTTACGGGTTGCACCAACAGAATCCCCCGAAACAGCGCGCTCCGGAACGGGAATGGGACAAAGCCGAGGTCCGCGCTCCGGTCAGCCTGCGTAGCGTGACTGTCACCCTGGACAACAAGCTCGGACTACACCTCGCTCTCAACGGCCGGCCGGTGGTCCGCCAGAGGTGCCTGCTGGATGTCAGCCGGCACCAACTGCTGTGGACGCCGGCTGATCCGGGAGCGAGCGGGTTGATCAGCGGCGGCCTTGAACGCCCGGCGAGACAGGCCGTGGATGTTCGAGTGAACACTGCGCGCCGCCATCAATCCATATATGGCTTTGGAGGCATTCTTAGTGCGCCGGCTTACGCCATGTTGAGCCCCGGGGGACGTGAGCGCTGGTGGCAGTACTTGCGCGATTACAACCTACTGCTGCACCGCGAATATCCCAATGGCAACCGTCTGAAGCCGGACCTGTCGAATTTTGGCATTTTGGCCGATGCGACGCCGCACTATTACGGCGACAATTTCCCCAACGGCGAGATCTCGGATTTTGAGTACCTGCGGCGGTTTCGCGCCTTGGGTGGCCATGTGCTATTCGAGTTCTGGGACTTGCCTCCGTGGGCGCGCCGCACTCGGAAAGATGGAGAAGGCCATGCCGCACCCCAGCCGCCCATACTCGACGAATATGTACGGGCCGTGACTGGATACTGCCGCATCCTGCAAGATCGAACAGGAGCGCAGCCGGAAATTGTGGGAGTGCAGAACGAGGTTGTGCAACCGGCCGAAATCTGGAGCCACATGGTTCTATCTTTGCGCCAGGGCTTGGACCGCGCCGGCTTTCTAACCACACGCATCCATATGCCCGATAGCGGCCGTTTGAGCGGCGGCATTCTGACCGCCTCCGCTCTGCGCGCCTCCAGCCAGGCATGGAAAGCCATTGACTATGCCGCTACCCATCTGTACGACTTCCAGGATTTTTTCGAAGACCCCGATGGATACGATGCGCGCATCGAAGAATGGAACCGTGCAGTTCAAGGCAAGCCGTTTCTTTCCACTGAAATTGCCGTGAACCGCCCACACCTCCAGGCCGCTAGCTACCGCGTGGCCTTCGCCATGGCCCAGCTCTATCACAAGAACATGGCTCTGATGAATGCCCGGGCATTGGTCTATTGCTGGACACTGCTGGATGTCGAGCAACCTTCTTTCAGCGCCTCACGCGCACTGTTCGCGGTCAGCCGTTCCGGAGCAATGGAGCCTGTAGCTTCGAGTTATCAGCTCCGCGTCTTTGGTGCTTACAGCCGCCGGCTGCGCCAGGCGATGGTGAGGGTTGAGGCATGGAGCCCTTCGCCGGACTTGCTGGCGACCGCCCATGAGGGGCCTGGCGGCAAGCGCACCGTGATCTTAACCAACCGAGGGCTCGCGCCAGTGGCCGTGAACATTCATTGGCCCGGCGCGCGCTTCCGCGAAGTGGAGTTGGCGGGACCATACCAGCCAAACATCGCCGCCGCAGCTGCGGCCGGTCCGATCACCTTGCAGCCGGGAGAGATCGCTACGCTTACCAATGTGCCGCTGGGAGCGGTTCCGCTCGCACGGCTCTCTGCGCCCGGCCGCCCGTAATTGACCTCGCGGCTTGCGAAACGTTACGCTGACTCGCAATGGCCACTCACAGCATCATCCGCAACGAGCCGTTCAGCCGTTTACAACGCAACGCCCTGATCCTGCTGGTTCTTTCGGGCATCATCAACTACATCGATCGCGGGAACCTGTCGGTTGCCGCGCCCAGGCTGAGCTTGGAATTGGGTCTCGGCCCGCAGCAGTTGGGCGTGTTGCACTCGCTGTTTTTTTTGACCTACGCGCTCTTTCAGATTCCTTGCGGGTGGCTTGTGGACCGTTATAACGTGAACATGGTCTTCGCCGCTGGCTACGCGCTCTGGTCGCTAGCCACCGGAATGACCGGCTTTGTCTCCACCTTCACCGCCTTGGCGAGTTTGCGCCTGCTGCTTGGCGCCGGCGAAGCCGTGGCTTATCCGTCCTATTCGAAGATCCTGGCCGCCACCTTCGCCGAGCATCAGCGTGGACTGGCCAACGCACTCCTCGACGCGGGCACCAAGCTGGGTCCCACTCTTGGCACGCTCATTGGCGGGTTGATCGTTTCGCATGTCGGCTGGCGCTGGCTGTTCTGGATTGTCGGCTTTCTGAGCCTGCTGTGGCTGGGACCTTGGCTGCGGTGGGCGCCGCCGGCGCAGCGTCGCGCCGCCGGCCAGCCGCCCAGCCCCCGCGTTCGTGAGAGCGTGCGCCAGCGCGCCGCATGGGGGACATTTCTCGGTTTGTTTTGCATCAATTACGCCTGGTATTTCCTGCTCACCTGGATGCCTTACTGGCTGGTCAAAGAGCGCGGATTCACGATGGATCGCATGGCAATGTTCGGCGCCATCCCATACCTGGCCGCCGCGCTAGCCAGCACAGGTTGGGGCTGGCTCTCAGACCACTTGATCCGGAAGGGACACTCGCCTTCCAGGGTGCGCAAGTCGTTTGTCGTGGCCGGCCAGTTGAGCGCGCTCTGGCTGTTGGCGGCTGTCTTTGCAACCAGCAATACATGGATGCTGGTTTTCCTCACCACCGCTCTGATTCTAATGACCCTGACTAGCGGCCACTGGGCTATCACACAGCGGTTGGCCGGTCCGGCTGCCGCAGGCAAGTGGACCGGCATCCAGAACTTCTTCGGCAACCTCTCCGGCGTGGCTGCGCCCGCCATAACCGGCTTTATCGTGCAGCGCACGGGCCGGTTCTACCCGGCCTTCGCTCTGGTAGTAGCGATTATCCTGCTGGGCGCATGCTGCTACGGTTTCCTGATCCGGAGAGTTGAACCCATCACCTGGAAAACGCAAAGCTGCGATACGCGCTGCTGACTCTGGCGGCTCTGCGGCCATCACTCTTCCTTTTACGGCTGGTATGTTTCGGGGGATCTGTGGGAACCTGCTGCCCCGCGTGCCCGTGGTCTCCGCTCACGCGCGGGTATCGCCCGCCGAATGGGCCCGCACGCTGGCGCCACGGGTGGCTAGCGGGCTGTTGAGCGACCTCAGGAAATTTCAAGATTTCAATAAAATCCTTTTTTTCAATGTATTATGGTTCTTAGAGAACCGGAGCCCGCTCTGCGCGGGAACGCGCCGCAACGGTGAAATGTTGGCTGGACTCTAAGAAATTTCTGGACATGTATTCTCTTGGGGAGTAACCTGGAAGAAGGAAGCCTCGTCACTTAGGTAAAGGCTGAACCATACCGAAGTGTAGTTGCAAGTCCTCTTAACATTATCCGGGTTTGGCCTTCGCCCTGAGCGGGCTAGGCGCCCGTTTGCTGAAGGCCGGCCGGTGAGTATGGTCCTCCGAGTACTCACCGGCTT
>CAYSBM010000324.1:0-1420 GCA_964429095.1 uncultured Solibacteraceae bacterium
GGTCACCTCAATGAACTTACGCGTGACCCCGGGCCGGAGCAGGTCCACATAAGAGTACCCTCCGTGCCAGGCCTTCCGGGGATAGCTGAGCAATTCGAAAACGTAGTAGAGGCCCGCTTTGCCGATTTCATCCCGGACCTTCCAGGTGATGTCGCGGAAGCCGTCCGGATCTTTGCGCAGCACCAGCTTGTACTTGCGTTCGTCGCCGCGCGCCAGCGTGGTCAGCCGGTGCAACAGCAATCCCTGGCCTTCGTTGTAGGACTCAGGCATTTGCGCCGGCACATGGCCGCCGGCGAAGCCGCTGGGGTACGAGTTCTCGTCGTACAGCCAGACCTCCATGCCCAGCTTGGCGGCCTTATCGACGGCGTATCGCACCAGTTCAAACCAGCGGGTGGAAAGATATTCGGTGATGAGGCCGGGGCGCGGATGGATAATTACGCTCTGGATGCCCTGCGCATGGTAGGACTCCATATAAAAGTCGATGTCGGCTTCGCTGACCTCGCCGTTCCAGACGAAGAACGGCGATGTGCTGTACTCGGCGGGTGGTTTTCCGAACAGTTGCTCCAGGCGGGCGCCGGAGTCCACCAAGGGATGCCAGGCTGGCCGGTTGTCACCGCCCATAGCCAGGGCAGCGGTTAAAGCGAAAAGCAAGAACAGTTGGTTGCGCACATAAAAAGACTAGCACTGCCGCGGGCTAGCGTGAGTGGCGCGCTTTCCAGGCTTCCCGCAACACGGGTAGCAGCGAAACGAAAATGATGAGGAAGATTACCTTTTCGAAGTGTGCGCGCACCACCGGCACGTTGCCCAACTGGTAGCCGAGCATGGTGATAGAGAAGATCCATCCCACGCAGCCGCCCACGCTGTAAGGGACAAAACGCCAATAAGGCATCTGGCCCACGCCCGCGATGAAAGGGGCGAAAGTGCGCACAATGGGGACAAACTTGGCGTAGACAATGGTCTTACCGCCGTACCTGGCATAAAAGGCGCGCGTCGATTCCACATGCTGGGGATTGAAGAAGCGCGACTTGGGGCGGTTGAAAATTTTCGGTCCGGTGCGCCGGCCCAGCCAGTAGCCGCAACTGTCGCCAATGATGGCGGAAATCATCAGCGCCAGGATCACGGCGTAGATGTTCAAATGACCGGCGCCGGAGACCACGCCCACAGTGAACAGAAGCGAATCCCCGGGCAGGAAGAAACCCGTAAGCAGACCCGTCTCGGCGAAGACCACGCCGCACAGCATGGCGTAGCCGAGCCACCCGCCGAGGACCGAGCTGATGAGATGAATCAGGCGTTCGGGTGTGGTGAGGGTGCGAAGGAAATCGACCAGCGCCTGAACGATTCCATTCATACTCGCGGCGCCCTAGCCGGCCCGATAGGACGCCACGATCCGGTCCACGACCTTCTGGTGGATTTAGATCTA
>CAYSBM010000324.1:1430-2344 GCA_964429095.1 uncultured Solibacteraceae bacterium
ACAGAGAGTAACGATCGACCGCCTTCTTGCGCTTGAGTTCATCAACCAGCATTTCGCGCTCTGCGGCCAGTTTGGCCGGATCGGGCGGCGTGCGGCTGACCACCTTGCATACAAAGCGCAAGTCTCCCACCGGGACCGGACCAAACACCGAGCCGATGGGCTTGACGAACGCGTCCATCACCTGCGAGCCCGCGCCCAGCCCTTCCACGGCGCCGGTGCGGGTAAATTCCGGCACGGATTTCCAAGGCAAGCCCAGCGCCTGAGCGGCTTGCTTGAGGTCGCCACCGTTGGCAGTAGCCTTCTCCAAGAGTTCGCGGGCCTTTTGATCCACCAACTGGCGCACTTTCTGATCCACCACCCGTGCGCGTACGGTGGCTTCCACTTCGGAAAGTTCGGCCGGGCGCGCGGGCATGATGTCGGTCACCGCCGCCACCGCCAACTTTTCTCCGGGGACTTCCACTACCGGCGTCACTTCCCCCTTGCCCAAAGAGAAGCTACTGTCTTCAAGTTCTTTGCTCGCGCCGATCAGGGGAAGCGGGTCGCCCGCGGCAGCCTTGGCCACGTTGGCGAACTCGACGCCCAGCTTGCGGGCAATCTGTTCGCCGTCCCGGGGATTTTTCACCAGTTCGGCGCGCACCTGGTCCGCCAGCGCCTGCATACGGTCATAAACCAACTGCTTCTTACGTTCTTTGGCGAGTTCTTCCTTGGCTTCTTCAAACGGTTTCAAGCGCGCGCTCTGCTTGTCGAGCACTTGGATGATGTGCAAGCCGTACTCGGTTTGCACGATGCCGCTGAGTCCTTTCGGCTTTAGCGAGAATGCCGTATCCTCGAAGTTCTTCACCGTCTGGCCGCGCACCACCCAATCCAGGTCTCCGCCCTTGGCGGCCGATCCGGTATCTTCCGAGTACTTCTTG
>CAYSBM010000324.1:2354-4393 GCA_964429095.1 uncultured Solibacteraceae bacterium
TCAAAATACGCGTCGCCCCGGAATTGGCAAAATGCGCGGCAAAGTCCGCGCCGCCTTTGAGCTGCTTGAGGATATCCTCCGCCTGAGCCCGTATCTTGGGAATTTCATCCTGCGGCTTGTCGGTGGTCTTCAACAGGATATGGCGGACCTTGACACGTTCGGGCGTGCGGAAATTCTCTTTGTTGGCCTCATAGTCCCGGCGTAACTCGGCCTCAGGAATATTGATCGTGGCGGCCACCTTGTCTGCTTGAACCACCAGCAACTGGAAGGCGCGTTGCTCCTTGATTTGGAGAACCGCCCTATTCTGCTCAAAGTACTTGCGGATCTCGTCAGATGAAGCGGTGACCTGAGGGCGGAACTTGGCCGGATCCACAGTCACGTATTCGATCTTGGCGGCCTCGTTTTTCATCTTGAAGGCTCGCTCGATTTCGTCGTTGGTCACCACCACGCCTTCGGCCACCAGATTCTTCATTTTGGTGAGCAGCATCTCGCTGGCGATGTTTTTCTCAAACTCGGGGATGGTGAAGTTCATCTGCGCCAGATAGGCCGCATAAACATCCCGGCCCACGAACTTGCCATCCTGGTACAACATGGGCGCAAAGGAACGGATGGCGCGCGCCACGTCGGCTTCGGAAACCGCCAGTCCCAGACGCTTGGCCTGGTAGACCACGGCTCGGGCCGTGATCTCGTTATCGACGATTTCAGGCACCATAATGGCCAGCATGCTGCGCGGCACTTGGCCGTCGCGCACAGCGTTCTGTACCCTTACCTGCAAATCGTGGGCGGTGAGGACTTCCTCTCCCACTTCGGCTACGATCTGGGCGTTGCGGTCGCCGCCGGCGCCAAACCCCGGTATTAGGGTGACCACCATGGAAATGGCCACCAGCATCAACACGGCGCCGAGTACATAACGCACAGCCTTGGCGCGGCTGCGGAAAAGATCAAACATGCCTCACTGTCTCCTCGAGAGGACGAAATCCTTTTTTCTAGTATAGCGGACGGCCGCGCCAGACGGCCGGCCGACAAACTAATTACGTATAATTCGAGTAGGTTACCATACTCATGCGCAAGCGTCTGCTGCTGACAGCGGGGACCGTAGCGCTGGCGGTATTGATCGCGCTGCTTGTCTGGCAAAGTTCGTTCACTTTCGGCAGCTACGGACCCACGAGTCCGCAGGAAGCCTACCTGTTCTGGGCCGTTTCAACGCTGGTGTTCCTGCTCACCATCACGCTGGGCTTCATGCTGTTTCGCACCGGCGTGAAGTTGTATATCGAACGGCAGAAGAACCGCGAGGGCTCCCGGATTAAAACCCGGCTGGTGGTGGGCGCTCTGGCGCTGAGCTTCCTTCCGGTGTTTTTTCTGATGCTGTGGGGCTTTATCGTCCTGAACCGCAACCTCGACAAGTGGTTCAGCCGCCCGGCGGAGAACGTGCGGCTCAGCCTGATTGAGGTCGGCGTGGCCCTGAACAACGAGGTGCGCGAGCGGGCCGAAGCGCAGGCGCGCTGGATTGCCGCCCGGATGAGCCTGGAAGGCGCCGCGGGCATCGATGCGCGGTTTTGCCAGGATCACGGGCTGCTCTCGGTTACCGTCGAACGCCCGCCGCTGGAACCCGCCCGCTTATGCGGCGACATGATCCGGCCAGGTGTGGAGGCGCGCGCTGCGTTGGCCGGCGGGGGCCAAGTCGCCGTACGAGTGGCTGCGCCGCTGGATCTGGCCGCCAAGGAGCGCGAGATCCGCGGCTATATCGACGACTACGAGCAACTGGCGCGCAACAGAAAACAGTACCGCGACTTCTATCTGATGATGCTTCTGCTCATCACCCTGTTCATCCTGTTCGTGGCCACCTGGATCGCCCTGTTTTTCGCGCGCCAGATCAGCGGTCCCATCGCCGCCCTGCTGGAGGCTGCGGGCGAAGTGCGCAACGGCAATCTCGGATTCCGGATCCGAAGCCGCGCCATCGACGAACTGGCGACGCTGATCCGCGCCTTCAACGAAATGACCCGGGAGTTGGAAGCCAATGCCCGGGAACTGGACCGGCG
>CAYSBM010000325.1:0-415 GCA_964429095.1 uncultured Solibacteraceae bacterium
CGGCGCCCTCTTTAAATCCAGGACCACGGTGGTTTTCATTAACCAGATCCGGGAGATAATCGGCGTCATGTTCGGAAATCCAGAAACCACCACCGGAGGCCGGGCGCTCAAGTTCTACGCTTCGGTGCGTGCCGACATCCGCCGCATTGCCGCTATCAAGGAAGGCGACACAGTCACCGGCAACCGCACGAAAATCAAGATCGTCAAGAACAAGGTCGCCCCGCCTTTCAAAGAGGCTGAGTTCGATATCCTGTACGGCGAAGGGATTTCCCGCGAGGGGGACCTGATCGACTTGGGCGTGGCCCAGAACCTGATCGAGAAAAGCGGTTCCTGGTACAGCTACAAGGGAGAGCGGATCGGCCAGGGCCGGGAAAACGCGCGCAACTTCCTGCGCGAGAATCCCGGCGTGCGCGAC
>CAYSBM010000325.1:425-4390 GCA_964429095.1 uncultured Solibacteraceae bacterium
ATTCCGCAGCCTGACGCCCAACCTGCGGCTGTCACGCCGGATCCGGCAAAGGCGCCCGCTCCGGCCAGCCGCCGGTAGAGCGTTGAACGTGGCGGGCGGCGGGCAGGCGTTTACTCGGACGCGGCGCGGCGGTGGGCCGGGGTGGCGGGAATCTGGTTAACCAGCCGGTTGGGCTTCCCGTTTTGCTTGCGCAGCGTGAACGCATCGTAAAGGACGCCGGTGGCTGTACGGGCCTCAAAACGCAGCGTGTCATCGTGGATGCGTACGATCTGGAAAAGCTGCGTATCTTCGGCCACCCGCGCGAAGATCTTGTCGCCGGCCAGATCGTACATCTTGGCGCCGCTCATGGAAACTACGTATACGGTTCCCGCCCGGTTGGAGGGGGCTTTTCCGCCGGTAACAAGGTTGGTCCGCCCATAGGTGTGGTCATGGCCTTGCAAAACCAGGTCTACGCCGTGGCGGTCGAAAACTGGCTGCCACATCTCACGCAATTCCCGGTTGTCACGCCCGCGCTTAGTTGAGTAAATGGGATGGTGGAACACGATGATGGTCCAGCGGTTGGGGTTATTGGCCAGCAGACGTTCCAGCCACTCGGCCTGCTCGCGCTGCTTCCAGTTTGAATTCAACGAGATCATCCGCAAGCCTTGGATGTCCATGTAGTAGTTGGTTTCCTCCAGCCCGGCGACGCCGTTGGTGGGAAGGGTGAACTGCGGCCGCCAATTCGGTGTAAGCTTCGGTTCGCCTCCGGACGCGCGCGAGTATTCATGGTTGCCGGGCGACGGAAAGCTGGGCAACAAGCGGTGGATCCAGCCCGCGGCGGCGAACCATTCACCCCATTCCTGGTCCGCGTTGTGGCGGTTGATCAGGTCTCCGGCGTAGCCCATGAACCGCGCCTCCGGCGCCATAGCAAAAGCCTGCCGGATCACACGCGACCAGACCGCATAAACGCCGAGTTGCACGTCGCCGAAATAGAGGAAGGTGAGCGGTTCGGGTTTGGAGGAAGCGGTGCGAAACTGATTCCATTCGGTCCAGTTGGCGCCGTCGCCGGCCCGGTAAAGATACAGCGTATCCGCCTGCAACTTGCGGAAGCTCACGCTGTGGCTCAGCGCCGGCCCTTCATCCGTTTCATAGGCTTCGGTGGACGCCGGTACGCGCTGGGCCTTGTTGGCGAAAGCGGGGCTGTCGCAGGCCGGCAAAATCTCGCCGAAGGCCCGCTTCACGGTCTTATCCGTGCGCCAGGTGACCGAGAAGCCGGTGGAGGGATCTTCGGTCCAGTTCACAATCACCCGGCTGGGAAACGCGGATAGCTGATCAACCGCAGCCGGGGCGGCTGCCTGCAAAGCCAGGGCCGCGCATAGAAGCAAAGCCCCGGCAAAGCGCCGCGATACAGGGTAACCTTCTGCGGTACGCATGAATGCACTCCTTGGCGATCGCGCCTATCTGCCTATTGATTGTATCTGTACCACCGCCTCACGCGCCGGTTGCGCTGCCGGTTGCGTGCGCGAGCAGGGGCGGATGGTTTGAGGCGCGCGCCAAAAGTCCATGTAGGAGACTTGGTGTACACAACTTACCGTGCAGTACGCCGCGCAGGGTTTGCGGGTGAGGAATTCGCGGCGGATGTCTTCGTGGGTGTACTCTTCGAGCGGCTTGGCCGGATAACCACGCTGCTGGGAGCAGTAGTGCACCAGGCCGTCTTCGCAGATATAGAGATACCGGGCGCCAGCCCGGCATCGCCAGATGTGAGGCCGGCCGTTGGCGATGTCGTCCTGAAAATAATTGATTTGCGCATAGCTGGACTTTTCCAGCTTCTTCATCGCCAGGAATACTTCGCGCTCCTTGGCGCTGAGCGGCCGTAGCTGGCCGGATGAGTCGTGTATAATCCCTACCGTCGAGGTGAACCCCAGTTGGATGGCGCGGCGGCCGATCACCAGCGCGTCTTCCGGGTTACGTACTCCGCCGCCCACCACCGAATTGATATTCACGTGGAACAGGGCATGTCTGGCAAGCAGTTGCAGTTTGCGGTCCAGTACCTTCAGGCTCTTCTTGGACACTTCGTCTGGGGTCAGGTTATCGATGCTGATCTGCATGTGATCCAGCCCGGCGCGATTGAGCCGGTGGATGCGCTCGGCGGTGAGCAGATATCCGTTCGTGATCATGCCGGCTAGCATGCCGTGCCGGCGGATGCGGCGGATGAGCACGTCCAAGTCAGGACACAACAGCGGTTCGCCGCCGCTAATGGTGATGATAGAGGCGCCCAGCTCGGCCAGGCGGTCAATGCGCCGCAGCATGATCTCCACCGGGACCTGTTTAGAAACCGAGTCGTACTCGTTGCAGTAGGCGCACGCCAGGTTGCACCGCCGGGTGGGTATGATGTGCGCCATCACCGGATGGCGGGTAGAAACCAAGCCCCGCCAGATCATCCTTAATTCCCTGGCGCGGCGCGACACAGCCCGAACCTTGCGCCGGATTTGGAACCAGACGGATGGCATTTGCCCAGTACTTCCATTCGAGCACGGGCCGGGTTCCCGCGGCCAGCGCCGTTTCCCGAGAAGTGCGATTCCGGGGCTAAACGGGGAAAATCAGGGTTTCTTGGGCTCTTTGGGTTGCTGGGATTCCACCGGCTCGCCAAAAATAATCTTGGCGTCGCTTTTGAACTGTTTGTAGTACTCATAGCGGACCGTCATCCGGATCCGCTGCGCCCCGCTCTGGAAAAACAGCGTGTCGTCGGCGCGGGTGTAAGTGGGAAACCAGTACTTGCCGTCAACCTGCTCGCGGTAAGTCTCGAATTTCGGAAACTGGTTGTCGCTGTTCTTTTTTTGTAGGCCGACGCCCCGGCCGTAGCTTTTCACAATCTGGAAATCGCGGTCGTCCACCCACACCATGCCGGAAAAGTAGCGCTGGCCCGGCTCCATGGTTTTGGGCTTGACCGCGAAAACATAGCAAGGAATCTCATCGGCGTTTTGCCGGCCCAAGTAACGAACGTGGTACTTGCCTATTTCCTTGGTGGTCAGCACGAACGGTTGCACGCTGCGGAGGTCCTGTTCATCTTCCGGCGTCAACAGAATATTCTTGAGCGTCTGCACCGGAGCCCGCACGACACGCTCGGTTCGCTTGCCCTCCGGGGAAAAGACGATGTCGGAAACCATCTCCCAGCGTCCCCGAACCGCCCCGCTCTCATCCAGTTCCAGCACCCGGGCGGTTTGGCGGTAGGTGTAATTTTCGCGAGCCTGCGCGAACTCGGTCTCCTTGGCCGCGAATTTGGCGATGATTTCCGCTACCTCGCTGTCCGAGGGTTCCTTGCCAGGTGCGGCGGCGCTGGCCACCAAGGCGCTCAAGGTCGCAAAGGCTGCTAGTAGGCTCCTCATAGTCACCATTATCATGATGCCTTAAGTGGCTGGGCGGTTTCGTGGCTGGTTCCCCTGCCGGTACAATGAACAGCGATGACCGACTGGAATCTCTTGGCCCGGGCTTTGGGCCTGGATATCCCCGAGCAGGAGGTGGCCCGCGCCGCCGTCTCGCTGGGCGCTTTGGAAGACGCCGTGCGGCCGCTCACAGCCAATCTGACGGTGGAGATCGAGCCCGCCGTGGTTTTCTCTTGCCCGGGCGAGGACGGCCGATGACCATCCGCGAAGCCGGCCGCTTGCTGCGCCAAAGGCGTATCAGTTCATCCGAACTCACCGAGCAATGTCTGGCCCGTATCGAACGCCTGAATCCGGCCCTGAATGCCTTCCTGACGGTTACCGCGCAGAGGGCGCGGGAACGCGCCCGCCAAGCCGATGAGGAACTTGCGCGCGGTATGGATCGCGGTCCTCTGCACGGCATCCCTGTGGCTTACAAAGACCTCTTTTGCACCAAAGGGGTGCGCACAACTGCCGGCTCACTTTTGTTCGTCAAACACTTTCCAGCCTATGACGCAGCGGTTGTAGAAATGCTGGAGCGGGCGGGCGTGGTGATGGTGGGCATGC
>CAYSBM010000326.1:0-4382 GCA_964429095.1 uncultured Solibacteraceae bacterium
GCCGGGCGCCCTGGCCCGGACCGAGATAACGCCCATCTTCGCCAATGGCCACGGCGTAGCGCGTCCCCGTGGAATTTACCGTCTCAAACAGCCCGGGTTGGATCGGAACGGTGGGAACATTCGGAACCTCCGTCGACGCACCGCCGACCCTCACCGTCACGGCCACCGTACCCGGAGCCCCCAGTTCAAACGGGGCCTGCACGGTCACCGATTCCATCCCGTCGATGTTGGAAACGTAGTAAATTGGCGCCGCCGTCGTGCCAAACAGCACCTCGACGCCCGCCAGTTTCAGGGGCAGTGGACCCACCAGATTGCCCGGTGTGATGCTGCCAGCCAGGTTCGGCGCAATCCCTCGGCCGTATATGGTCACGATGCCCCCAGGAACCACGCCCGGCTGCCCGCCAGCGCCGTTGACAATGCCTGCGGCGGTCACCTCGGGCCCCGGCAGCCGCGCCGTCAGCGTAAAAGTCACCGAAAAGCCGGGGATGGAGGCCCGCACCAGGATTGTGCCCGCAGTTGGGCCGGCCGTCACGGTAGTGCTGGCCCGGCCGTTGCTGTCTGTAGTAGCGGTGTCCGCGCCCAGCGTACCTGAACCGGAAGTGACAGAAAACGCGACGCTCACTCCCTGTATGCCATGGTTCTGGGCATCCACCACCTGAACCACCAGCGGCTGCGCAAAGGCTGTGGACACCAGCGCGCTTTGGTTGTCGCCGCTCACTTTATTCAGGTTGGAGGCATTCACATTCACGCTCACCGTGAAAACCGCCAGCGCCGAACCCAGCTTGCTGCGCACTCGCACCTGATAGCTGCCCGCCATGTTGCCCAGCGTGACGCGCGTTGAAACGCGGCCCTGCGCATCCGATGTGGACACGGTATTCAGAAGCGTCAGCGAATTCGGCGTTACCACCTCCCATACCACCTCGGCTCCGGTCAGAATGTTGCCGTAACCGTCGCTGACTTCACCCACCAGCGCCAGCGGCAGTGTGGCTCCGGGATTACCCGACTGCCCATCTCCCTGAACAATCCTGATCTGTCCCGGATCGCCAGGTTCGGCTGTTACGGTCAGTTGCCAGCCGCGGTCTCCGCCCATCTTGACATAGAAATTGGCGGTGCCCTTGCGGCCGCCGATCACCACGTCGCAGGTCGCCAGCCCCGTGCTGTCGCTCATCACCGTGCCGCCTACGCATTTAGGCACGGGACCGGTGGCCGGATCCTGATCCGAAGTCAGGAAGAGCCCCACGTTGGGCACCGGATAGCCGATCTGTGGCCCGCTCGAGATGGCCGCGCGTACCTTGATCGCACCTTTCAGCACCGCGCCCAGCTTACCGCTGATCGTGCCCACGCCCGGGTCCGGGGCCTGCATCTCGAGAATAGGCAGCAAAGCGGAGCCGCCGCTCGAAAGCATCACCAGCACCGTGGTCATGGTGAAAGTCGCCGTTCCCTGCGCCGCCGTGGCGGTCACATTGGACTGGACAAAGGACTGCCCCGTGAGCACGGTGCCGCCGATAAAATACGTCTCGGCGATTCCGTCTTCGTCGGTGGTCGATGTGAAGGCGCTCAGGTATCCGCTGCCGTTGGTCACCGACCAAGTCACCTGCTGGTTGGCTACAGGATTCCCTTGGGCATCCTTCACTCTTACGCGCAGTGGATAATCCGTCTGCCGCGTCTCCATGGTGACCTGCCCGTCACCGGAAACAATTTCCATCCCCGCGCTTGCCGGCGGCGTCGTCCCGCCGCCCCCAGGCGTAGTTCCCACGTTTAATGTGAAGTCCACAGTGATGGGGTTGGCGCCCCGTGTCCGCGCGTTGACGGCCACGGTTCCGGTGGTGCTGGGAACGCGTACATAAGCCAGAGCGTAACCATCCAGGTTCGTGGACCCTGTAGCCGAGACTATGGAAGCCCCCGCGGTGCTGGTTGCAAAATCAATTTCGCTATCGAAAACGGCCTTGCCATTGCTGTTGACCGCACGGATCACCACCGGGGCTGAAACCCCGCCGGGCGCCACAGACTGATTGTTCCCGAACACCTGCATACCCGCCACTGGACCGGTGACGACTTCGCGGGACATCACTTCGCTCGCCGGCGAAGCCAGCGCCACCCTGTTGGCCAGGCGGTTGTTGACCAGATCGATCATGTAGAAATTGCCGCTGTCGATGAAGTACAAATTCCTGGCCGAAGGCGTCTCGTTGGAAGCCGCAAGATCCAGGATGTTGCCGGTGGTTCCCAAGTCTGTAAAGCTGACATTGTCAACCGCCAACGGGCTCAAGTTGATCCGGTAAATACGCCCCGAAGCAGACGACCACCCATAGCCCCGGTCGTTGCTGGTCATGATGATCTTATCCAGCGTCAGCGTGAACGCATAAGGATACGATGCCGCCAACGTGCGGGTAGTCAGGTCGAAGACGAACAGGATCGTGCCGCCGGTCAATGGCGTGGTGTTCACCGCCAGCGCCCGAGTTCCGTCCGGCGTAAACACGAGCTTGTCCGGCAAGCCGGTCACCGCAATTTCCCCGCGCACGGTCATGCTGCGGGTGTCTACTTCGTACACCCGGTTTTGGGCGCTGATATAAAGCAAGCCGTTCGGCCCCATCACCATCGTACGCGGCTCGGTGGCCAGCACCAGCGGAGCGCCTGCCACCGTGGGTGGATTGGTGGACAGGTCCACCGCAGTGAGGGTCTTGTCGGCGGAACTCAGCACAAGGATGCGGGAGGAGGCCAGGTCCGAAATAATCATGTTCGGCGATGCTCCCACGTCGATCCCGGTGGCCGGACTTACCTGGCTGTCATTGTTGGTATCGAAAATGTGCAGGTTATACGCCAGCACCGCCAGGCGCCTGCCGTCCGGCGTCATCGCCGCCGAACTCGGTCCGATCCCCAGTGAAATGCTGCGGATACGGCTCGAGGATCCCGCCGCCTGCACCACGATGGCATCGGTAGCGTTGCCGCTGACGGCATACAGCTTGGTATTGGAAGCATTGATGAATACCCACTTGGTGTTAGCTGGGATATCGAAAGGCCCCATGGTCAGGAATGGTTCCTGGCTGAAAGAGACCACGTTCTGGCTCGCCGTTCCGGTGGGCAGCACATAGATGGTGCCCGCCGGCAGGGCGGATGTCAAAGCAAGAAGGGCAAAAACCAGAGTCAAACACACACGCTTATTGTTCATGAACACCTCATTGATATAGGCGGGACGCCGCGGCAAGACTACCCAGGACAACCTCTTCGTGCGGGTGGACACTGCTAATTCTAACATGAAATTTCCAATTGGGAATGCCCTGGCCGCGTCGAGGCAACAAAAAAGGGAGGGGATTTCTCCCCTCCCTTCAACCACTACAGATTCAGGTTAGTAGCCGAGTTGCTCGCCCTCGTTGGCAGCAGCGCCCAGAGCGCTATGCTGCGCGTTGCGAGCACGATCCGGCACCACCAGCGCCAGGTAGCCATGGGCGATATCCACGGCGCCCATCCGCGTCACGAACGCATAGCCGTGAGCGAACTGGAAGTCGCAGATCGCGAACATGTAGCCCTGGAAGCCCGCAGCGCCCGGAGCGCCATAGGTGCCGCCGCCGGACAGCGTAAAGGTAAGCTGCTGACCGGTCGGAATTACCTGGGTGGTCTGAGCAGCCGGAGCCGCGCCGCCGCCGCTGGTGTTGCCGTAATAATACAACGTGCAAGCACCCTGCTGCTGGCGAGCGGAGTTGCCGCTCAGCGGATCCGAAGAGGTGTTCGCAATCACGATACCCGTATCGAATCCGATCTGGTTGGTGATGTACGGGAAGAGCAGGATGGTGCGGCAAGCGCTGATGGTCAGCATGTCGCCTTCCGTCCACTTTTCCTTGAACCGCGGCTCGGGAGCCGAGGCGCTCATCGTGGTCGTGGTGCTGATCGGACCGTAGCCGCCAGCCACTTGGCTGGTGCCCAGACCCGGAACACCCGAACCGATGTTCGGCGTCCACGAGAAGGTGATCGTGATCGAGAACGACTGATCTTCCACCAGACCGTTGGTGCCCGGACCAGTTCCAACCACCTCGTAAACCGCGTAGCCGGCGCCGCCGCTCAGGCTAACACTGCCGCCCGCGCCGTCAACGGTTCCACCGCTGCCATCGCTCGCCGCGCCAGAAACCCATACCGCCCTCAGCGAGCCCGAGGTAACAGAACCCGGCAGGCTGATGCCGACGCCGTTCTGGACGTTCTTGAACTTCACGATGAAGCGGGTGCCCTGATTGGCCTTACCAGCGGCCCCAAGAGCCGGCACGCCGGTCTCGTTGGTGAAGATGCTCTCAGTGACGTAGTTGAAGCCCGGCAGATCCTGCTCAACCGGATTAAGGGAGGAGTCGGTCTCGATCTTCTTGCGGAAGGCTGTCGGGAACTTCTCTTTGAACGTG
>CAYSBM010000327.1:0-1222 GCA_964429095.1 uncultured Solibacteraceae bacterium
GTCTTGCGTTTTGTTGACCGGCGCCCGCAGCGTTTTCGCACGGCTGGCAAGCCGGGCAGCCGCTGGGGGGTGAGACTGGATCTGCTGGATGAGGGGGAAATGAAACAACTGGAAGTGTTTTTCCGGGCGATGCAGGGGGCGCTGGGGAGCTTCCGCTTCCTCGATCCAGAGACCGGGATGTTGCACAGTAATTGCAGCCTGGATCAGGACAAGATGGGCATTGTGTTCCAGGCGGAGCAGCGAGCCGGAACCACGCTGGTGGTCCGGGAAAACAGGAGCTAGCATGCTGTATTTCCCGCAACTTGAGTCTGGCGCCACGAGCCAATTTCCGGGGGGGAAGCAACTTGTTGAACGGACAGTAATCAACGAACTGGAAAGCGGCGACACGCTGAAGCTGGGAGATCCGGATGAGGCGCGGGTTGAGTGGGTGCTGAAGTATGAGGATTTGACCGACGGCGAGGTGGCGGCCATAGCAACACTATTTGAGGCTTGCGAGGGAAGACTGCAAACTTTCGTTTTCTTGGACCCTCACGACAATCTGTTGGATTTCAGCGAAGATCCGGGCGCGGAGATATGGCGCAAGGATCCGATGATCGAGATCGCATACGGGGCGGCAGACCCACTGGGAACGCATCGCGCGGTACGTATCACCAACCTTGGCCAAGCGCCACAGCGGCTGGACCAGACACTCCCTGCGCCAGAAGGCTTGCAGTACTGCTTGAGCTTTTACGCGCGCAGCGATTACCGTGCGCAGGTGATCTTATACCGGACAGGGGGAGGCACGGGAGAACGCCGGATGTACGGAACCGCGATGGAATGGAGACGGATCGCGGTTCCGTCCAGACTCGGCACGGCGGGGGAGACTGCCACATTCGGAATTGAACTGGCTCCGGGGGCGACAGTAGATGTGTTTGGCTTGCAAGTGGAGGCGCAAGCAGGCGCGTCCGGGTACAAGCCCACGACTACCAGAGGCGGGGTGTACCCGCGAGCGCGGTTTCTGGACGACACTCTGACGGTAGTGAAAGAAGGAGCGAACCGGCATTCATGCCGCGTGCGAGTCACGGCCAGAAAAAGGGACTAGAAGCGCATGCCGACGATTGAGGAATTGAAAGAGCTGGAAGTCACCGAAACACCGCTGCTGCTGTTTGATTGCGAGGTAGGGGCGGACATGATCGAGCGCTGGAGCACACAAGAGGTGAGCTATGAGGGCCAACAGTACAAC
>CAYSBM010000327.1:1243-4380 GCA_964429095.1 uncultured Solibacteraceae bacterium
TTCGACATCCAGTCAGGCAGCGAGGACGGCATCGATCTGAGCAGCCGGCTTACGGTCACACTAGCCAACGCGGACTCAAGGTTCAGCGAAATTGAGCGCAACCGTGGATGGAAGGGCGCGCGGCTGACTGTCCGGTTTGCATTTCTAGATTTGAAGAATGGCGCGCCGGCGACGGGGGGCAAGATTGTATTTCGCGGCACCGCCAACGCACCGGACCTGATCACCGAGTCGACGCTCCGGTTAACCTTCACCAGCCGGAACGCGTTGCAGAGGACCCTGTTGCCGACGGTGAGAATACAGAGGCGGTGCCCGTGGGCGTTTCCATCGACGGCGGCGCAACGGAGCGAGGCGGTTCAAGGAGGCGAAGAGGACAAGTACTCCATGTTTTACTGTTGCGGCTACTCAGCAGATGTAGAGGGGGGGTGCGGCAATCTCAACGGGGCGGCGCCGTTTACAAGCTGCGATTACACAAGGGCCAGTTGTGAAGCAAGAGGCATGTTCCGCACCGACAGTGAGGGACGCCCGACCAAGAGGTTCGGGGGAGTGGAATTCGTACCCCCGACGATCAGCGTCAGGAGTTACGGCGAAAGAGGCTGGCACACAGGGGCGGCGGTGGAGAACGAAGGGCGTTATAACGACTTTGTACCGCTGGTATATGGGACGGTCTGGTACACGCCGCCGATCATTTTCGCGCGCAACGACGGCAACCTGACGCACTTGGAAGTACTGCTGGGCATGGGAGAAATCCGGGGCGTACTCAAGGTCCTGGTGAATGGTGTTGAAATTCCGGCGGGACGAGCCGGCGCGGACATGACGGGGACGGGGTGGTTCAACCTGATCAGCTCCGGCGGACGTAACGGAGCCTTCAACGAGGACTTTCAGGATCCACAGGGAAATCCAGCGGGCGACCCCTATGGGAGCATGGCGGTACTGTCGGTGGTAGTTCCGAACCGCATTGCAGATGGTAAGGCGCTGCCAAAGATCGAAGCTTTGGTGGAAGGGTTGAAGCTAGCGCGATACGACGAGGACGGCACCAGTCTGGGCGAGGCATTCACAAACAATCCGGCGTGGGTGATTCTGGACATTTTGCGGCGGTCGGGCTGGCGCAAAGGAGAGCTTGAGTTGAGAAGCTTCGCACGGGCGGCCGCGTACTGCGAGGAACCGATTCAAACTGTGGATCTAGACGGGAAGCCAATCTCGATCGCCCGGCACCAATGCAATCTGGCGCTCCGGAAGCGCCGCAGCGCAGCGGATGTCATACGTGGGATTCGAAATGCGTCGGGATTACAGCTCTCCTATGGCGAAAGCGGAAGGCTAGAGCTATTGGTGGAAAGCACTCTAGCCACGCAGCAACCCACGAAGCCGGCCGGCAGCAACGCCCTGGCGGCGCTAATGGGCGGTTGGCCAGCATACGAATTCGGAGACGGAACTTACGGATTCTCAGGCATTCTGAGAAAGGCAAACGGAGAACCGAGCCTGCGGATCTGGTCCAGGAGCACGGCGGATACACCGAACCGGGCCAGTGTTGAGTTTCAGGACGCATTTAACGAATACCAACTGGACAGCATTTCGCTGGCGGACGTAGACGATGTGGTAAGCGCGGGGCAGGAGGTAAGCGCCGCCCTGCCGGCTCTGGGGATCCCAAATATGGATCAAGCCGCGCGCGCTGTACGAAGGTTTCTGGACAAGTCCATCCGGGGAAATACATACGTTGAATTTGACACAAGCTTCCGGGGCCTGGGGCTGAAGCCCGGAGACATCATCACGCTAACATACCTGAAAGAAGGTTTTGACAGACAGCCGTTCCGAATCATACGGATCTCTCCGAGCGCGAACTACCGAACCATCACCATCACAGCCCAGATCCATGATGACGCCTGGTATGACGACGCCAAGGGCGTTATAGGAAGGGACTTCCGGATGCGGCGCCGAGCGTTGTATGGCATTGGAGCGCCGCGACCACTAACCGGCCCGGAGCGCGACGAATATGGTGAGGCGCAGTTCGCAATCCGCGAGAAGTCCGCTGAAAACGCCGACGGGCGAATGTCTGTGATTTTGCAGGTGGGATTTTGCGCACCGTCAAACAGGGTGCGCCCGGACCTGGTGATTCCGACCATCAGCCTTGCGCCGGAAGTGGCGACCACGGGCGGCTCGCTTGCCGGAGGGCAAACGCTGTACTACGCGATCAGCGCAGCGGATAGCGAGGGTGGTGAGAGCAGCCTGTCTTTCGTGGCGTCCGCCACGACTCCGGCGGAAAGCAACTCCAATCAAGTCACCCTGAGGGGAATCAGCGCAGGCGGCGCGGCGGGCTATCACGTCTACCGCGGCAGAAATCCGATGCAACTGGCCCGCATCGCAACGAACAGTCCGGCCGCAGCGGAATTCACCGACACTGGCTTGCCCAGCGGAGCGGAGGCGCCGCCGGACGAGAATTACGACCATGCGAACTTCTATTGGAGACTGGAACTGCAACCGGAGTGGAGGGTGACGATTCACGGGCCGAGCGCAATCGGCCACCAGAATCTGACGATGCAGGAGAACGAATTTCGTGGGGCGGTAGTGCGAATCAGCCGGGGCAAAGGCACGGGGCAGGAACGCGCCGTGGTGTCGAATACGGCGACCACACTGACGGTCGAGAGGCCGTGGCTTGTAGAGCCGGACGCAAGCAGCCACTTCGTGGTGGCGGAGGCGGCATGGCATTTCGGAGCAAGAGCCTGCAACAGCCCGGTGGAGTTTGAAATCCCCAACCGCGATTCAGCCACAGTGCATATTTCAGGACGCTCCGCCAACGCATGTGAGGTGGAATGCGCCTACGAACTCTCGCCCCTCACCCGCTGGCGCATCGGGGGGGCGGCGGGGAGCCAAGTAGATACAGGCGCACCGGGTCCGCCGACTTTTGGGCTGATATTGTCGGGACGAGGGATGGTGGAACTGGCGGGTGTGGCATTTGAAGACCTCGCGAACACGCGAACAATTCACGCGGGAACCCTGAGCCTTAACTACTGGGACGAACTGGCTGGTCCAGCCAGCTTGAAGCTGGCTGCAGCAGTAGATGAAACCGATGCCTACATCGACCTAAACACAGTGGGGGATGCGCAACAGGGGGATCGGATACAAATCGGTTCTGAAATACTGGA
>CAYSBM010000328.1:0-4371 GCA_964429095.1 uncultured Solibacteraceae bacterium
GCGAACTGGTCGAGGCGGGACTGATCGAGTTCGACCGGTCTGAGCATCCGGGGTGCTACAGATTGATGTAAGACGGGCCGCCTTGAGCATTCGCTTTCGGGGTGTCGGCAGTCGCTTGACGGCCAGCGTGCGGTTTTGCCGGTTGCGAGCGCTGCGTTCTTCTGCGAGCGTTTGCTTTTCCCATTTCCTGTGTTATAGTATCCATTAAGGCTTGTGCGAAGTCTGCACTCCCGGGGATCGTGGCCAGACGCACGCTTGCGAGCGTGTCGATGGCCGTGGTCCCTTTTTTGTTGCGCTGGCATGGGTTGCGGGACCCACCGCAAGAGGGATTGTGGGACAACTGAAGTAACGGTCTGACTGTGCGCCGGCATGACCATCGGGGGATGGTATTCCCGGTACGCACCGTCTGGACTTCCGGGGGATGACATCCGGCCCTGCGCCGGAGGTCTATCCCCCTTTTTCTTGGCGCGTGGCGCGGCACTGAGGGACTTGCGACAGGAGGATGACGCATGGTGAACACGGGGCGTCTCAGGAGGTTGGGTGCGCTCGGGGCGGTGCTGCTGGCGGCATTGGTGATCGTGCCGGCGTCGCCCGTCCATGCGCAGATCAAGTACGAGGTGACCGGCCTCGGGACTCTTGGGGGATGTTCTCCGTCCAGCGAGGCGATGGACATCAAGAACGCCGGACAGATCGTCGGCTTCACAACGACCCCCAGCGGCACCAGGGCCTTTCGCTATACCAACGGCACCATGCAGAACCTCGGAACGCTTGGGGGTGCGAGCTGGGCCTTTGGCATCAGCAGCGACGGGCGGGTGGCCGGTTGTTCCAGTATGGCGGGGGGCATCGACCGCGGCTTTCTCTACAGCGGAACCACGATGACCAATCTTGGGACCCTTACCGGGAGCGGCGGCAGCTATGCCTACGACATCAACGACGCCGGCCAGGTAGTCGGCGGGGCAACCAGCGCCAGCGGGACCGGCCATGCCTTTCGCTATAGCGGCGGCACGAAGACCGACCTCGGCACCCTGCCCGGCGGCGACAGCAGCGAAGCCCATGGCATCAACAACCTCGGGCAGATCGTGGGCTCCTCCTATACGGCGGCCGGACCCCAACATGCCTTCCTCTACAGCGGAGGGCAGATGACTGACCTCGGCACCTTGGGCGGGATGGAGAGCTCGGCCTGGCGCATCAATGACGCCGGACAGATCATCGGCAGGTCCTATACCAGCACGGGGCGGGAACACGCCTTTCTCTACACCGCAGGAGCGATGATCGACCTCGGGACGTTCGGCGGCACGCGCAGCGATGCACTCGGGATCAATAGCGCCGGCCAGGTCGTGGGCAATGCCTGGTTGCAGAATGACTCGTCGGTACGTGCGTTCCTCTACGATCAGGGCAGCCTGACAAACCTTAACACCCTGATCGATCCATCATCCGGGTGGACTCTCTTTTACGCCAACGCCATCAACGACAACGGCCTGATCGTGGGCCGCGGGCTCAACCCCCAGGGCTACAGCGAGGCGTTTCTCCTGACCCCGGTCCCCGAGCCGGCAACGATGGGGTTGCTGGGGATCGGTTTGGCGGCGCTCGTGGCTCGGCGTCGCAGAAGATGAAGTCCCCTTGATGCACCTGGCGATTACCACGCGAGATCAACTGCTGCCCGGTACTAGGCCATCAGCCATGACAGCAAGGAGGACAGATGCGTAACGCAGCTTTCGTGGTGAGAAACTGGCGAGTGAGTTGCGTGGCGGCCTTCGTTCTTCTGTCTGCCACCTCGGCAGCGACCGCCGAGGTCCGCTATGAGTTCACGAGATTGTCGGCACAGGGCTATAGCGGCAACGCCTACGGCATCAATGACGCGGGAGCCGTGGTCGGGTACGGGCCTGGCGCCGCGGTGTCTCTGAACGGCGGCCCGCTGAGCTACATCGGCAATCCCCTCGGAGGTTCCGGCAGTTGCGCCTACGGCATTAATGGTGCCGGGCAGATTGTCGGATACTCTGGCGTGCCCAACGGGGACACACACGCCTTTCTTTACAGCGGCGGGCAGATGACCGACCTCGGCACGCTCGGCGGGAACAACAGCTTCGCCTATGGCATCAACGAATCCGGCCAGATTGTCGGCAAGTCCCGCACCGCTGCCGAGTATTACCACCCCTTCCTCTATTCGGGCGGTGTCATGCAGGACCTTGGGACCTTCGGAGGCACGTGGGGCGAGGCCAACGCCATCAATGACCTGGGCCAGGTCGCCGGAAGAGCTACGAATGCCAATGACGCCAATCTGCGGGCCTTTCTCTACAGTGGTGGCACTAAGGTTTCTCTGGGCACGCTTGGCGGAATCAGCAGCTACGCCACGGCCATCAACAATCTGGGCCAAGTGGTAGGGGCGTCCGACACAGCCGGTCCGTACGGCTCGACGCACGCCTTCCTCTACAGCGGCGGGCAGATGACGGATCTGGGCACGCTCGGCAGTGGTCCTTCCGAAGCGAGGGGCATCAACAACCTGGGCCAGGTGGTGGGCTACTCGGGCACCAGCGGCTCGCCGCGTGCCTTCCTCTATGAGAATGGAGTGATGACAGACCTGAACAGTCTGATCGCCCCGCAGAGCGGGCTGACCCTCCGCTATGCCAATGCCATTAATGATGCCGGGCAGATCGTGGGCAGCTGCCGCATCTACTCCTATGACTATGCGTTCGTGCTGACGCCTGTCCCCGAGCCGGCGACGATGGGGTTGCTGGGGATCGGCTTGGCGGGGCTCGTGGCTCGGCGTCGCAGAAGATGAAGTCTCCTTGATGCATTTGGCGATTACCCACGCGCGGTCAATCGCTGCCCGGTCGGTAAGGCGCCCACGCGCGCCGCGCCGTCCCCAGTCCCATCTCTTTCTGCCCACAGCAAAGGCGGCCCTGCATCTCCCGGACGGACAATGCGAATGGAGGCACCAGAATCTACGGCCGCTGAAGACGCGACAAGGTATAATCGTTTCCGTCCAGTGACCCGCCCGATGTTGAGGGTACCTGCTAAGGAGTGTCTAATGCGAGACCTGCTCTTCGGCCTTGTGTCCTCTTGCGTGCTCCTTGCCCTTTGCATGGGCTGCCAACAAGGCACATCGCCTCGTGTGAGCTCAACTGCCATCAAACCCACAGCTATCTTGCCCAGCAATGCTCGTGGACCGGGTGACTTGCTTACCTCAGACTCGGAGCAGTACTGGTCCGGCTACGATAGTGTGGCGGGCGACCCCGCAGTGCTGAAGGCATCGGGGGTGACTGCAGTCGCTTCGGTCCAGTCCTCGGCGGACGAAATAGTGGTCGATAGCCCTGATGACACTTGGCACCTCGTCGTGGATGTGGCGACTCACCACACACTGCTTAGAGGGCCGGACGGCAGGCTTCTGCGCGTTAGGTCTCCCGTATTGACGGCAGCACCCAGACGGGTGCAATGGCTCGACAACACCCACCTTCTCCTGACCACTCGTCCTGCCCCGTTCGGCACGGTGAGCAAGCCATACAAGATGCTCCTCAAGCTGGAGAACGGGCACTGGTCGATCATCTACATCGTCTAGCTTCGCCCGCATGAGGCCCCCGAAGGGCCTTGACTTGAGGCTGGCGGCAGTCCCGGCGGCCGCGAAAACGGCCGAGGATTGCTTTCAGGGACCGAAAAGACAGAGTCCGAGACAATGTGGAGAAGCCATGCAACCCCTACGATGCCTGAGATTCTGGTACTTGGCGATTGCCCTTGTCGGTATCCTGGCTGGTTGCACGGGCTCTAATTAGTGCAAGATCGGATGAAGTCGCTGTAAGGCTTGTGGACGCAGAAGCCTCCCATGAATTCCAGCGCTTCATGGCGGCAAGAGGTGTTCCGGTTCTCCGGGGCCAGAGCGATTCTGTTTTCTGGAAGGATACGCCCACCGCGCGCACGTCCGTGCAGGCTTACTTGGGTGTCCTGAGGGAGCGCAAGGCGCTGATCGCCAGGAATCTGGCTTACGAGGACACGATGGCTCCGATCGGCGAAGAGCATTACCGCCGGCGTGAGATCGTCATTAACAGCGAGGGCGATCCCGTTGAAGTGGTAGATCGCACTGAGCTCAAATGGGAGTATGATCCAGGGCACCCCTATGCTGACTCGAATGGAATCGTGCCTTACACCAACGTTGACCATGTCAGCGAACTGATCGACGACATCGTTGTAAGCAGGACCTACAATGCCCTGTTGCACGCCATGGGTGACTGCGACCCTCGTAACAAAATGCGGCCGATGGAGATGGCCGGGAGTATCGGCCCCTGAATGTGGCCAGTTAGAATGGCAAGCCATGAAATCCACAAAACTTCAGCTTCTCGTGACACTCGCCGCGATCCTTGCCGCTCTCGGCAGCCTCGC
>CAYSBM010000329.1:0-1478 GCA_964429095.1 uncultured Solibacteraceae bacterium
GCGCTGGCCGCCGGCGGCCGTTGCGCCTTGCGGATTCAGATGCGGAACGCCGCTACGATTTTCTGAAGTTGCGCCGCCATCTCGCTGAGCGACTTCGCGGCCCGCTGCACGTCAGCGGCCCCGCTGGTGGTCGACTCAGCAGCGGTGGCCACACCGGAGATGTTCCGGGCGATCTCGCCGGTGCCCTTGGCCGCTTCGGCCAGATTCCGTCCGATCTCGTTCGTGGTGGCGGTTTGTTCCTCCACCGCCGCGGCGATGGTGTTGGAAACGTCGTTCACCTGGTTGATGATCGTCCCGATCTTGGCGATGGCTTCCACCGCGCCATGCGTATCGCCCTGTATGGCCTCGATCTTCTGACCGATCTCCTCGGTGGCTTTGGCGGTCTCCTTGGCCAATTCTTTTACTTCGTTGGCCACCACGGCGAAGCCTTTGCCCGCCTCGCCGGCCCGCGCGGCTTCAATGGTGGCATTCAACGCCAGCAGGTTGGTCTGCTCGGCAATGGAAGTGATCACCTTGATCACCTTGCCGATCTCCTCGCTGGAGGCGCCCAGCTTAGCCACCTTCTGGTTGGTCTCATCCGCCACGCTGACCGCATTCCGCGCCATTCGGGCGGCCTCGCTGGCGCTCTTGGCGATTTCCCGGATGGACGCCAGCATCTCCTCACTGCCGCTGGCCACCACGTTCACATTCTTGGATACCTGCTCGCTGGCCGCACTGACCACGTTGGCCTGGGTGGCGGTCTCTTCGCTGGCGCCGGCCATCTGCTGGCTGACGGCGTTCAATTCCTCGGACGCCGCTCCTAGCGCGGTGGCCGATTGGGTGATTTGGGTCATCAGGCGCGCAATGTTTTCGGTGGTGTGGTTGAGCGCGTCTTTCAAACGTTCGAGATCGCCCTTGTAATTGCCAGCCACACGCGCCGTCAGATCTCCGCTCTGGATGCGCTCCAGAACCGTGATCACCTCGTTCAGCGGCCCGATCACCGCGTCCAGAGTGTTATTGACGCCCTCGATGATCTTACGGTAATCGCCCTGATGTTTGGATGCGTCGGCGCGCGTGGCCAGTTTGCCCTGCACCGCCGCTTGGGCCAGACGGTTGGCTTCTGCAGCCATGGCGCGCAGGTTCTCGATTACCTGGATGAAGCTCTTCCCAAGAACGTCCTGGTCCGAGTTCACCCGCACTTCCAAATTCAGGTCACCGGAGGCGATTCTTTGCGCGATCGCGGCGCGCTCGCGAATCACCTCGGCCATGGTGCGGAAGGCTCGCGCCAAAGCGCCGGTCTCATCCTGGCTGGTGGATTCAATGGTCACCTCTACATCACCGCGCGCCAACCGCGCAGCGGCGGCTTGCATGGTTTGGAGAGGCTGGCCAATTAGCCGCGCCAGCAACAAACCCAGACCTACCGCCATTAATACGCCGAAGGCGATAGCCAGGAGAATCTTGGTCCGGGCCGAGGCCGCCAATACCCCGTTGGCAGTTTG
>CAYSBM010000329.1:1488-2258 GCA_964429095.1 uncultured Solibacteraceae bacterium
GGCCTGTCTGGTCTACATCCGCAACACGGACGTACATGTCAATCCGCGCGCGCCTATTCTTGCGAGCTTCCGCAACGGTCTGCAACAGGGCTTCGCTATTCATGATTTCGACTGCTCGAGAGTCTTGCCCATCGAGACTCAAAGCGACAATCTTGGCGACCAGCTTCTTGTAGGCATCCCAGGCGGGTTGGAACTTAGATATCCCCTCCTCTTCTTCTTTTCTCAGGCGGCTTTTCAAATAAGCGGCGATGTAATCGTCCACTCTTCTCGACTCCGTGTCTATATTAGCGGCGTACTGCTGACGTTTGACATTCTCTTTCGTTGTGAACAACATTCGCACTTCAGTGCGTACATTCAACAACGCGATGTTGGCGTCAGCCAGATCTTTGATGGGGACCAACTTGTAGGCGTAACGCGATTCGCCACGAGTCTTCATCTGAGTCATGCCGGAGCGCCCAACCCAACCGATGAGCCCGGCAATGAAAGACACGAGAGCAAAACTGACCAATAATTTGGAGCCAATTTTCAAATCACAAAACCACTTCATAATGCACCTTCCTTGTTGTGTTAGGCGTTCCAGACTGAATTGTTCCGATGCCAGTTGTGATCATTCTCTCCTGCCCGACAGCGTGCCGCCAGAACTCCAACAGCGATGGCAGATTTCGCCCCTGTGTTTCCGGCCGCACGCCCTGCGCGGTTTAAAAACTGAGCGTCCACATCGCATATGGATAATCAACCGCTCCACGACCGACCTGTCTGAGGTATGGGCC
>CAYSBM010000329.1:2268-2500 GCA_964429095.1 uncultured Solibacteraceae bacterium
AACAGGTGTGCGTAGCCGGCCCAAAACTGGAGATGCTTTCCGGCCTGCCGGATCCAGCGCACATCGATTTCTGAACCCACGCGCGAGCTAGCAGCATTAGGGTTGAAGGCAAACACCGCGCCTGAAAATGTATAGAGTGCGTCCCGGCGCTCGGCCAACCAGAACCAGTGATAGACGGTTCTTAACCGGGTTTTCCGGTCCAACTGCCACTCGAAAGAAATGGCGGGCTCGG
>CAYSBM010000329.1:2510-4339 GCA_964429095.1 uncultured Solibacteraceae bacterium
CGTGCCTGTTTCGCCAACCGAAATCCGCAGCCGTCCCGTAAATATTGGTAGGGTAAAGGGAATCAAAGCTTTGATAGCGCCCGTCGCCCGCGGCCTTGTCGCCTGTAGCGTAGTTGTATTCGATCGCCAGACGGGGCGATCCGCGAACGCCGCTAAGCTTCCGCCCAAGTTCCCAATGGCCGGCCCAGGCTGCGGCAATCTGGCCAGATACACGCCCCCGCTGGAGGGCCATCTCAACGTTGTAATCAAAACGCCATGGCAGCGGGCCGGCGCTGCGTGCGCCGAAAGTGTGAAGGTCCAACGATCGGCGGTTGCGCTTCCAAAAATAGTAAGCATCCAGCGTTGCAGCTTTGGCCAAGAAATCGAAGGAGGTGTAGAAACCCGACAGCATTTTGTCCCGGCGCAGCCTGTCGAACCCCGCGCAAGGAACCACCACGTAGGAGGAGAAACCGTCCACACGAACTCGGCTGCGGCGCAGGCTGATCCGGACGGCATCGAAAGCTGGTCCCACGTTGCCCCAGTTACTCGTGCTGACCAGGCGCATGTCGCCGAAGACAAGAGGTTGGCGGCCGACGCGCAGAGCAAAACGAGATTCCGTTCCTTCGCTGCCCAGCTCTATGTAGCCCAGACGTAGATCCAGTGGTTGTGCAACGGTGGAGGGTACAGGCGTGCGGTCGTAACCTGCCTCACGGGAATCCTGGAACTGGGCGATTACCCGAAGCCACTGGGCCGCAGATACTCGAGCGTTCAGCCGCAAGCGATGTAGATAATAAGCGTCATCCCATCCAGGCGTTCCATTCAGTCCGAAATAGTCGTCCAGACGGCCGCGGATTTCGGCGCCAAGCTTCAACCAGCGCGGAAGCTCCGCCAGCCAGCGCTCGATGCGCGCCGACGCGTCCCACGCCGAAGAGGACGCCGGCGGCGCAGAAACGTCGTCCTCAGCGGCGTACAGCTCCGAGCTGAGGAAGAGCGTCAAAGCCAGTGTCAGGATGCGCACCCGGGGACCTCCACTTTGCGGTACAACGGCGCATCCGGACTCACCCGCTCGAACAAGGGGGCGAGTTCGGCCGGCATTTCCTGGGTCTGCTCGGTGGCGAACAAGCCACCCGGCGCCAGCGCCCGGTGAAACATCTTGAGCACGGCGATTCTTTCAGACGGCTGAAAGTGCAACAACACGTTTTTACAAAGCACCAGCGCGTAGCCCTGCCCGATCTCCTGAAACGAAAGCAGATCGTGCCGCTGGAAGACCACCCGCTTGCGCACGGTCTCGACGAGCCGGAACCGCTCAGATGCGCCATCCGGTTCAAAGTATTTCTCCAGGATTCCGGCCGGCAGCCGCTCCAACTCCTGGCGGGGATACACCCCCTCCTGGATGATGCGGGCAAACTGCCCGGTCTCTTCAACATCGGTCGCGTCGATGCGGAGATTGTTGTAGGCGAACCGCCCCATGCGTTCGGCCAGCATGATGGCCAGCGTGTAAGGTTCCTGCCCCATGGCCGAGCCGGCGTCCCAGATGCGGGGGCGGCTGCGCCCCGCCAGGCGGGGGAGCAGGGGTTCGACCACCCGTTCCCGCACCTGCTGGTCCCGGAAGAAGAAAGTGAAGGCCACGTTCAGCTCCTTCCAGCGGCCAAATCCACCGCGCGCTCCGTATCCAGAACCAGCAGCAGGCGGTCCTTCAACTTGTAGACGCCGCAAATCAGAGCCCGCGCCGACGAATCCAGGTTCTCCGGCGGCTGCTCGTAGGCGGCCTGGTCCACGTCCAGCACGTCGCCGATCTCATCCACCAGCAGGCTCACGGCGCCGTCTTCGGTGCGGATCACCATGTTCAT
>CAYSBM010000330.1:0-4334 GCA_964429095.1 uncultured Solibacteraceae bacterium
CAGGGGCCAGTAGACTCTCATAACACATGGATCAGATTTTGGGGAGCAGGCCAGTTGGACGTGTGATGCACATGGCTTTTCTTTCTCTCCGTTGGCCGCCAGGGGCGCAACCAATCGCGCTGCCGTGCCGCCGCAGGCTTTCCTGAGGTTTGCGTGGAAGCATTGCGCCGCAAGCAATTCCGATTGCGTCCAGGTTGTATTAGCGCTTCTCTGTCCCGCGCAGTCATGCCGAGGCCGTCGCTATTTCGTGGCGCGCATCGGGGGCGGTGGAGCCGGCGTCGGAGTCGGGGCAGCGGTGGGCGGTGCCGTTTCCTTTGACGCTTCACAGCACAAGGCTGGCACGCAGCACCGACAACCGACAAAGGCGCAGGCACAATCGCTGTCGCAGCACCGCGTCCAGCGCGGCCACCAGTTGCGTGGCGTCGAGATCGTCCACATGATGACCACCGGCAACGCCGACTACGCCAAGCCCGAATTCGAAGGACATTTCCGCCACAACGCTTTCTTTGTCGGCGGCAACGTACGGCAGGCCGTGCAGGAGGGGCGCGCCGATCTGATCCCTATTTTCCTGCACGAGATCGAAAATCTGTTCTCCTCGGGCGCCATGCCTCTCGATGTGGCTCTCATACAGTGCACCCCGCCCGACGACTACGGCTTCATGAGCCTCGGCACGGGCATCGACATCTCCCTCACCGCCGCCAAATGCGCCCGCCACCTCATCGTGCAGGTCAACGACCAGTGCCCGCGCACCCTGGGCGACGCGTTCCTGCACGTCAGCAAAGCCGATGCCATTGTCGAGGCCTCGCGTCCTCTGCCCGAATTTGAAAAAGGCCCGGTCACCGAGGTTCATCGCGCCATCGCACGGCACGTCGCCAACCTCATCCCCGACGAGGCGACTTTGCAGACGGGCGTGGGCGGCACCCCGGATGCGGTGCTGGAACAACTGGCCGACCATAAGGACCTGGGCATCCACACGGAGATGTTTTCCGACGGCGTCATCGATTTAATCGAACGCGGCGTCATCAATAACGAAAAGAAGACCATTCACCCCCACAAGGTGATCAGCGGCTTCGTGCTAGGTACCAAGCGTCTGTTTGACTTTATCCATAACAACCCCATCTTTGAGTTCCATCCCACTTCCTACACCAACGACCCGTTCATCATCGCCCAGAACCACCGCATGGTGGCCATCAACGCCGCTATTGAGGTGGATTTGACCGGACAGGTATGCTCGGATTCGCTGGGACACATCCCCTACTCGGGAATCGGCGGGCAGGTGGATTTTATCCGCGGCGCTGCGCGGTCCAAGGGCGGCATTCCCATCATCACTCTACCTGCCACGGCCAAAGGCGGAACCATCAGCCGCATCACACCCATGCTGAAACCCGGAGCCGGGGTGGTGACCTCCCGCGGCGACGTTCACTACGTGGTCACCGAATTCGGAGCGGCTTACCTGCACGGCAAGAACTTACGCCAGAGAGCCGAAGCTCTCATTCAGATCGCCCACCCCGGCTTTCGCGAGCAACTGCTGGCCGCCGCCCGCCAGCTCGGCTACCTGGGCCGCAGCGCGGGACGCACGGCTACTTGACGGTCACGTTGATTGATGCGCTGGCGGAATTGCCGGCGTTATCTACAGCCGTCGCTGTGACTATATGCGCGCCACGCCCGGATTTCTTTGTGTCCCACACATAGCTGTAAGGAGCCACGGCATCGGAGACCCGGAGCACGTCATCGATGTAGATGTACACCGTCTTGACACCGCCGGTGTCGTTAGCCGAGGCCACGATAGTCACCTTTCCTGTCACGGTGGATCCGTTGGCAGGCGAGGTAATCGCCACCGTGGGCGGAGTCGTGTCGGCAGGAGACGCGTTGTTAACATTCACTTGCAGAGAGGCTGAGCCTACGTTGCCCGCCCCGTCGTAAGCCTTCACCGCCAGCGTATGGCTGCCGTTGGATACCGCGGCCGTATTCCAGCCGAACGAGAAAGCGGCAAGGGTGGAGGAACCCGCAAGCTGGCCGTCCACATAGAACTCCACCTTGGTCACCGCCACATTGTCGGTGGCGCTGCCCTGCACCTGAATGGCGCCCGCCACGGTGGCGCCGGAGGCGGGATAGCTGATGGCCACCGAAGGCGGGCTGGTGTCATAGCTCACGCTGCTGAGGGCCGCCTGCACCGCCTTGTAGGCGTTCAGCCGTCCGTAGCCGTAGGTCGCGTCGAAACCCGGCGCGCCCAGGTCGTCCGTGTTGGCCCGCAGCAAATCCACCAAAGCGGATGGCGAAAGTTTCGGATTCGCCGACCACATCAGTGCCGCCGCGCCTGCCACCAGCGGCGAAGAGAAACTGGTGCCCTGCCAGTAGCTGTAATCGCCGCCTCGCCGGGTGGTCAGGATGGTGGTTCGGGGCGATGTCACATCGATCCAAGTGCCGTAATTGGAAAACGAGGCCAGGGTGTCGCTCTCGGTTGTGGAAGCCACGGCCACCACCTTGTCACAGGCTGCCGGATAGGCCGGCGTGGAGGTGGCCGAATTCATGGCCGAGGCAAAGACGACCGCGCCTTTGCTCCAGGCATAGTCCACCGCGCTTTGCAGTGTGCTGGAAGCGCTGGTTCCGCCGATACTGACGTTGATGGCTCGGGCCCCGTGATCGGCGGCCCAAATGATGGCTGCGGCGATATTGGAGTAGGAAGCATAGTTGCTCGAATTCAGCACCACTAGCGGCATAATGCGGTTGTTCCAGGCCAGTCCTGAGATGCCGGCCAGGTTGTCGGTCATGGCCGCCACTGCGCCCGCCACCGCCGTGCCGTGTCCCAAAACGTCGCTGGTGTCTTCATTAGCGGCCAGAAAATTCCAACCCGCTGCCAGCTTGCCCGACAGGTCCGGGTGCGTAGAGTCGACCCCGGAGTCAACTACCGCCACGACCTCCCCGCTGTTGCCCCTGCTGACATCCCAAGCCATCGAAGCGTTGATTTTGGCCAAATACCATTGGGAAGCGTAGCTCGGATCGTTGGGCACCGCGGCGCCTTCGGCCAGGTAATCCTTCTCAACGAAGGCGGCCAGCCCGGACTTTTCTAATTCTGCCTGCACTTGTTCGAGGACAGCTTCGGGCAAGCGCAAGCGCCGCACGCCGATCTGCCGGAAGTGACGCTCCTGGCTGCCTTTGTGCCTGGCTAAGACCTTCGTCAGGGCCGCCTCGTCTCATGCGTCCCGAAGCCGGATCAGCAGTTGGGCCGGAGCGTGGAGCGGCGGGCGGGGCGCGGCCGGCGCAATCTGCGACAGAGCCAGAGCCATAATGAGGGAGTATGCGATCCTACCGTATGCCATTGGGGGACACTCCTTTAGTCCACCCCACCCATTCGGCATAAGGCGATTCTTTACACATAGATAGAAGCCCTATCCGCTCTTGCGACTACGTCTTAGGCTTGGGCAGGTAGTACTTCCGGCTTCATTCTGCTATTGCATTACAGCCCTAAGAGGTTTAACCTAAGGGAGTAAACGGAAGGCTTGGTGTGTGCTCTGGGATGTGCACGACCTAAGAAACCAGGCCAAGGAGGAGGAACAGCATCGTGCTGAGGCGGCTCGCAAAGTGGTTTTCAATTTTGGCTGTAGCGGGGATTTGCGCAGCCACGCCCATCTCAATCGACTACACTACAGGTGCTCCGAACGCAAATCAGGGCGCTTCGATGACCTACGGTGTACTGACCATCACGGCGCGGACGACTATGACCGGCACTTACGATCCGCTGTTCGGCGGCGGATCGGCCGGAACCATCTATTGGGGCGACTTGGGCGATTTGGACGACCCAGATTGCGGCCAGAAAACCGGTCCAAAGTGCGTTGGTTTGGGTGTCCAAACGGCGGGGGCTGGAGGCTCGAAGGGTATCTCCGGCGAGGGCGGAAATCAGGATGAAGCTTTGCTGTTCTCTTGGACGGGGGGAATCCCGGCAGACCAACTGAAGATTCTGCTGGTGGGTTTGAACACCGGAAGCAAGGCCGACATCTTGGATCTTTACCTGGAGTGGTATCCCAGCAACGGGTCTCCGTCGGATAAGACCGTGATTCCTTACGACATCAGCGGCATCGTTACCGCGCCGTCCTGGCTGGACTTCTCGACTATTCCAGGTACCGCCGGCATGACACTGGCGAGCGTCGCGGTCACGGCCCGTGGCGGCCACTTTGGCGTTGGCGGCCTCTGGTGGGATGAAGGCGGCGGCGGTGGTGGCGGCGGCGAAGAAATCCCCGAACCCGCGGCCATGTTGCTGGTGGGCGCAGGAATGTGCGCTCTGGCCCTGCGCGCCCGATTTACTCAAACACCTTCCGGACGTCGATAATTCGCAC
>CAYSBM010000331.1:0-4328 GCA_964429095.1 uncultured Solibacteraceae bacterium
CGTTGTAGAGAGCTACGCAAATACGCCGGCTCATGCAGACCACCATCGCCTTGCCTTCCATCGCCTCCAGGCGCCGCTCAAAATGATCGACAAGATCTTGCGCGATCAAAGCGACACGTTTGTCGGTGCCGGCCAGGGCCTCCAACTGCGCCCACTTGGTCTTCAGCCGCTCCTTGTGTTCGACCTCCTCGCCTTCGGTCAGTTCCTCGAACTCTTCGTCCAGCTTGGGCTTTTCGCTCTCATCCAGCGCCAGCTTCGCCAGACGGCTTTCATAGTAGATGGGCACCGTGGCGCCGTCCTTCACGGCGCGCTCGATGTCGTAAATGCTGACGTAGTTGCCGAAAACCGCCCGAGTGTTCTTGTCTTCCAGTTCGATCGGCGTGCCCGTAAAACCAATGAACGAAGCGTTCGGCAGGGCCTCCCGCATGTGCCGCGCGAAACCGTCGATGAAGTCGTACTGGCTCCGGTGGGCCTCATCGGCAATCACCACGATGTTCCGCCGGTCTGACAGCAGCGGATGCTGGTCTTCGCCTTCGGTGGGGAAGAATTTCTGTACCGTGGTGAAGATCACACCGCCCGAACCCGTCTTGAGCAGCTCGCGGAGATGCGCCCGGTTGAGAGCCTGGCTCGGCTGCTGCCGCAGCAATTCGTGGCAACGGGCGAACGTGCCGTAGAGTTGGTCATCCAGATCGTTCCGGTCGGTGATCACCACCAGCGTTGGGTTCTCCATCGCCGGATGCTGCACAACGCGCCCGGCGTAGAACGCCATCGTCAGGCTTTTCCCCGACCCCTGCGTGTGCCAAACCACGCCCGCGCGCCTGTCGCCGCCCGCGCTGGCAGCTCTCACCGTGGATTCCACGGCAAGATTCACCGCGTGGTACTGGTGATAGCCCGCCATCTTCTTCACGAGGGTGCCGCCGCCGCTATCTTCGAACACGATGAAATAGCGGATCAAATCCAGGAACCGGCGTTTGTCAAACACCCCCTCCAGGACAACCTGGAGTTGCGGAAGCCGCGTGTCGGCAAGGTCTTCTCCCTCGACGGTTCGCCAGGGCATGAACCATTCCCGGTCGCCGGTCAGGGTCCCAATGCGTGCCTCGACACCATCGGAAATGACCAGCGCCTCGTTGAATGCGAAGAGCGACGGGATATCCTGCTTGTACGTTTGGAGCTGGTTGAACGCCGACCAGATCGTCGCGCCGCCGGAGACCGCGTTCTTCAGTTCGATCACCGCCAGCGGAAGGCCGTTCACGAAGATCACCACGTCGGCGCGGCGTTCGCGGTGATCTTCCACCACCGTGAACTGATGCACCGCGAGGAAGTCGTTCTGCTCTGGCCGTTCATAATCGAGAACTCGCGCCGCATCGCTGCCGGTGGACCCATCCGGCCGCGTAAACTCGACGGGCACGCCCTCGACGAGGTACTTGTGAACGGTACGGTTGTTGGCGACCAGCGAAGGCGATTCCGGCCGGGTGAGCTTCCGATACGCCTCCTCCAGCACGTCACTGGAGAATTGCGGATTCAGGCGCTCGAGGGCCTGCCGGAGCCGCCGTTCGAGCACGACCTGCCGGTAGTCCCCGCGCTCGGCCTGCGGCTCGCCCGGGGCGATTTCCGGTCCGGCAAGGACCGCATACCCGAGGCTTTCCAGCCACGCCAGCGCGGCCTGCTCGACAACGGATTCGGTGAAACCTCGGGCTGCTTGGCTCATGACGTCATTTCGCTCAGCGCGTCGCGAAATGCGCGGAAGCTTGGCGAGCGGTTCGCCGCCGGGTCCATGTGCTGCGCGATCGCACGAGCAGCTTCAATCTTTCTCAAACCAGTCTGGAAGTATCCGGCCCTCCGGAGAATTCGCTCCAGGGCTTCCCACGTGCCGCCCAGAATCGCATCCGGATCGTGATACTTACTCTTCCTCGGAACGTTGGGGTCGACGTCAGGGTAAGCTGCGCGCACGGCCCCCCAATCCCCGAAGAACCACGCCTCCAACTCCTCGATGGCCAAGCGGTTTACGACTTGATACCCGCCGTTACCCCGCCGGGTTTTCGAGACCAGGCCCGCGTTTCGGGCCGCGCCTTCCAGTTGCCGTTTCAAGTCGGCGCAGTCATCATCGTCCCGGTCCACGATCACCAGGATGCACCAGTCCTGCGGTAACCATGCGGCATACCCTCTCAGCCGGGCGGGGAGCTTGCTGAGCAGGTCCTGCTTACAACGATAGGGGTAAATCTCAAACGACAAGCGGTCGCTGATCTTCGGAATTATCAGCCGCCGCGCCGCCTCCATCGACGGTTCCTCGACCAGAATCTCTACATGCGTAACCATCACCGCGCGCGCCCCCTTTGGCGAGGAGCGCCGGAGTTGACCAGGGGGTCTCCCACCCCAAACCGGCCTTCCAGCCAGAGATGCCCCATTGACGCGCCGGCTTCGATGAACTCCGTCACTCCTTTGACGTCCGCCGCGCGGACTGTTTGGGTATAGCCGTTTTCATCCCGGTAGAGGATGCGGACCTCTTTGGGTTTTGCGGAATCCAGAAAAAACGGGGAATGCGTAGTCACCAGGAGTTGCGAATGTTCCGTTGCCTTGCGGCACTCCTCGCCGAGGTCCGGCAACAGCCGCGGATGCAGAAAGTTCTCTGGTTCTTCGATGCCGATGAACTGAGGCGGGTCGGGGTCGTAGAGCACGACCAGGTAGGAAAGCATCTTGAGCGTCCCGTCGGAGGCAAACCGGGAGAGGATCGGCTGGTCAAACGGAGCATCTTTGATTTGCAGCAACAGCCGGCCATCCGGCATTGAGTCCGCCAGCACCTTCTCCAGACGCGGCACGCGCCTTCGCAACGTGTCGAAGATCTGGTCCAGGCGTTCCGGGTGCCGTTCACGCAGGTACTGGATGACGTTTGCCAAATTATCGCCCGTCTTGCTCAGGCGTTCCTGCGGACCGGCTTCCGGTTGCCCACGCGTGTCTTCGATCGACAGGTAGGAAACATACCAATCGGTGATGAACTCGCGCAGCGCGGCGACGCGCGGGTGCTCGGCAAACTGCCCCAAGGCGTTGACCGCGATCAGATCGGGAGACTTCAGCGGAATGTCAACACGGCGGTCCTGTTCATCGGGCAGCTCTCCGCTGATCGCCCTTCCTTGTCCGTTCTGGTAGTCCAAAAAGCGGAACGGCTTGCCATGCTCGCCGCGCCGCCACTGGAGCCATTCTTCGGCGACATAGGCGCCCCGTGGCCCCTCGTTGAGCGCGAGGTGATAGGTGATGACCGGCTGGCCCGGCTGTTCCCGGTATTTCAGCTCAATCACCACGGGCCCCGTCTGGCCACGCGTCTTCAATTCTTTGGCCCGCCCGCGCCGGTCCCAGGCATGCCGCAGGCCAAACTGGAAACACTCCGCAAGAAAGTTGAAAACGTCGAAAATCGTGGATTTGCCGCTGCCATTCGGGCCGAGCAGGACGGTGAAGGGCGTGATCTCCCTGATCTCGATAGACCGCAGAGCGCGGTAGTTCTCCACACGGAGTTGCTCGATGCGAGCGCGGCCGGGTTGTGAGTGTTTGGGCATGGGTTAAACCTTTCTTCGCGCGATTCGTTCAGCGTCGGGAACGCGCAATTCGCCGGAAATCAGCTTGGGCAGCAAGGCGTCGCGAAGGGCGGCCAAGGTAAGGCACTCGTCATTCACGGACTTCACGCGGCGCCAGAAGGCTTTCGTGATGCGGCTGAACTCCTGCAAGAGCGGCGGCGGGGGAAGCAGTTGGTCGCTCATGTACACCAAGTTGCGATTTAACCCTGGTACGGCCGAGTCTGCACCCAGAGAGGGGAGGTCATGATTCCTCAGGGCATGATAGAGGAATTCGAGGCTCTGGCAACTCGATTTCGGCACGACATAGAAGGTGGTGTCGATTGGAAAGAAATCGGTCGGTACCCAGGTCACGATCCCAGGGTTGCCCTTTCGACCCACAACAATGCCAGGACCGGTCACAAGACGCTCGCTGTGCCAACCAACTGGGCCGTTGGAGCCATATACTGGAATGGCTCCGTGGCGCCGATTCTCGGCCTTGAGCGCCTTCCCGTACGCGAGTTCCAGCAAACCGCCGAGTTTCTTGACTTCCCACCCCTTCGGGATCTCGCCCAGTTCGGCGTCTTCGAAGCTGTCGGGGAAGAGGCGGGCGATTTCGGGTTTCAGGTTCGGGCAGGCGGCGCGGCTGACTTGGTCGTCGGTCCACTTTGGGTGCTCGCGGCGGACGGCGGCCTTGGCGCGCACCGGGTCGAAGTCGATGAACCAGCTCTTGAAGATCGCCCGCGCCATCTCCTCCAGCGTCCGGTTCATCCGCCGGTTCAACTC
>CAYSBM010000332.1:0-3206 GCA_964429095.1 uncultured Solibacteraceae bacterium
GATTGTTGCGGCAGGCCAGGTAGCGGAAAGTCTGCTCGGAGTTGTAATACATGGGGCGGTTCCACTCGTTCACCTGCACCCAGTCCCGTGCGGCGGGTACTTCCTGAAAGAAGGTTTCATAAGCCATGGTGGCCCCGATATAGCCGCCGGCACGAAGGCCGTGCTTGTGGGCGTAAGCAGCCAAGCGCCTGGTGGCGGCGATGTCTTCGGCCTCGGCTTGCAGGCCGAATCCTTTATGCAGGCTCGAGATGATCAAAGTCACTCCGAGGGCCTTCAACTTCTCGACGGTCTGCTCGGAGTGCTCCATCTCCCACAGCTTGCGTTCCTGTTCTGCCTGTCCGCCCCGGCGGAGCCGGAAAATCAGCGGCTCCCAGTTGCCCACCATTACGATGCCTTCCTTTAGCCAGGCGGGGCGCTGCTCGATGGGCGGTGGCGGCGCCGTTTGGGGAGCCGGTTTGCGGCAGCAGACTGTTACGAGCGCCAGAACGGCGGCAAGAACCGGAATTTTGGTATGCATACGGCGCCTCACGGTGAAGCTTAAAGCTAGCAGCGTCAAATCATATCATGGTCTAACGGAAATGCTGGTGGGCAATCTTCGGCCCGGCCGCATGCGCGCCGCTGCCGCCAAGCGTGCTTGGGGGCTCCGGTGCGGGTTCCGGTGTTGTGCCAGTCTACTTTGAGAAGCGGATGTCGATCACGTTGCCCGGCTTCACGTCGAAGCCGGTGTATGTGACCGTTTGCATGGAAAGAACCTCGCCTTTTGAATTGAGCGTCCTGCGCACAGTCTTCCCGCTGATCGCTGCCGGGAGCGAACTGCCGGCGGTGGCTTTGAACTGGAAAACGCGCGAGGACTCGGCGTTGATGCAGTAGTTGCTGTAAGAGACATCCACTCCCGTGATCAATAGGGTGACGTCATCGACCGTCTCGAGGGTGGTCTCGCCCGAGAGCCGCGAAGCCGTCCGCTTCAGCGTCAGGGTCAGATTCGTCATCCGGGTTCCCGTGCTGTTAAAGGCCGCCGAGATTTCGTAATCAAGATCCGTGTCATCGCGTGAGTCAAAGTCCGGGGTGAAAGGGGTAAAGTAGTTGTTGTCTTTCTTGCCCTTTCCGCTAAAGCTGTTGGTGAACGCGCCGGCAAACGTGGCGGGTCCAAACTGGCCGCAAGTGCCTCCTGTGCAGGTGACCTCAGCCGACACGTTCACGGACACCGAGCGCGACTGCTGTAGCCACGCCATGATGTCGTCTCCAACCTGGACTGCCAGCGTCACGGGAGTAGTCCCGGTGAAAGGCGCCACAGCCCTCCTCTGGTAGACGATGGCCAGCAGTTTCGCCCCATTCAGCACCAGATCCCTAGCCGTCTGGTACATATACCGCTTCGTGATGGTCTGGACGAACTCCAGACCGCTGCTCGTTATCCGGTAGAGGTGGACGCCGCCCCTGCCGCTAGGGTCGGTCAGCTTTATGCTGACAGGCGTCCCTTCCTCCGGGAGGGTATCCCACTTGGCAAACTCGATCAGCACCGGATGGATCGACAAGTCGCCCATGTTCATGTCGAGCACGGTTGGGCTCATGCTACCGGACTCGACCCGGATCGTTTGCAGTTGTGACTGCAAGCCCAGCCAGTCGCTGAGGTCCGGGAACTTGTTCCCGCTGAAGATCTTCCCTTCGGCGAAGTTCCTGGCGAACGTGCCCCAGAAGTTGCTGAGGTCAGGATAGGCACGGGTCAACGCTTCCGTGGGAGAGTATTTCGAGGAATCGTAAACATACCCCGATTCCTTCTCCCCCATTAACTTCAGGACATTGGCGACGGTCGCTCCGCCGGAGGACTGGCTTAGGGGGTCGATCGCTTGTAGCAGCGCGGACGCGGCGTAGCCGTGCGCGCGGGCGCCAGAGTCGCTCCACCAGCCCGGTTGCACCTCCAGCGGCGTGTAGAGGAGGGCCTTCAAATTGTTGCGCAGGTTCGCGGGCAAGTAGTTCGGGTTAGTGGACACAGCCCGTTCGAACCACGTCGCCGAGGCTTCCAGCATCCAGAGCCAGGGGCTGTGGCTGAGGGTGCGCCGGGTCCTCCCGCGTGGGTCGTACAGGCCCTGGACGACGTGCATCAATTCATGGCCCGCCGTAACACACCCGGTTTCGATGCCGTCCGGGCCGGTCAATACGTCCAGGTTCAGAGTCAACCCGACATTCTGGTCGCCCCAGAGATCGGATTCTGAGGCGCCTGCGTTGTTGGTGTCCTCCCCAAACAGCCAGGCGAGCCTGCTCCGGTACGAGTACAGAAAGACTTGGATTTCCGTCGTGCGGCGCGAAGTCTCCAGACCCATGTCACAGAGCCGCGTCCACGATGAATCCAGACATGAGGCGACGGCGCGCACCGTGTCGTAGACCCCGTTCGGGGCGTAGATGCGGAATCTTCCCGAGTTCGATGTGTGCCACTTAAGCCCGTTTACAGCCCATATCAGATGGCTCATGGTGCTGGACGAGGTTAGGGCTCTTGGGCTGTGGGCGGCCGGCGTTGGGCTGTCCCCGGCTGAAATGACCCCCGGTAGGCTGCTGGAGTTCTCGGGGCGGGCGGGAAGACCGATCTTCACACTCCCGTCCTGAACCGTAGCCGGAATGCCCTTCGGCGCCTCCCCCACCGATTGATCGCCCTCCACGCGCACAAAAGCGACCAAGTCCTCGGGCGGACCCGAACCGGCGCGCAACGGCAGTGTCAGTGTGAGAGGGGCGGAGTAGCTCGTAGGCAGCCCGCTGATCCGGAAGATGCTGGTGGCTAACGTACTCGTATCCGGCGGTTGAGTGAGAATCCGCGCCATGGTGATGGTTGTTAAGCCAGCCAACGACCCTGCGGGGACTTGCAGCGAGGCGCCGCCTCCTGAGACGGTGCCCCCGGCCGGCCCGACCTGCTGCGAGGCGACGACCTCTCCGGGATAATCGATGACGATGCCCACATTTGCCTGAGAACTGCGGCCGCCGGCCGTCACAATGCAAGGTTGCAAGCCAGGGGGCGTGTCGTCGGGAATCTGGAAGTTGATTTGGTAAAGACCGGCGTAGCCCGGCGCCACGCCCTTGAATGCTGGTTTTACGTCTCTGCCGCCGATGGAAACCGTCACGTCCGCCGTCACCAGGTTCAACGGCCCGTATTGTTTCGTGTCGCCACCGGGCCTTCCCGCCTCCAGCGAGGGTTCCACCGCGCCCAATCCGGAGAGCCA
>CAYSBM010000332.1:3216-4324 GCA_964429095.1 uncultured Solibacteraceae bacterium
GAAGGGGATTTGCAGCGACCGCCGTACTGTAGTCGGCATGCAACGCGATGGGTTGGCCACGCCCGTCCATGGTCCACGTGAACAGCTTTGGAGCGGTCGGTGCGAGGTTGATGACGCGCTCGGCCGAAACGCCAGCGGCATTCCTGACGCGAATCCGCACGCTACCGCTGATTCCGAAAGGCAACTGGGCGTTGATCTGTCCCGGCGATACCAGAAATAACGGCGCGAGCATGACAGTGCCGGAAGCCGGGATCACCTCCACCTGGACACCGCCCATCTGTTTTCGTACGGGGATCTGGTCGTTGACGAAAACGTCCGACGAAAACGAGGCGCCCCACAAGGAAACAATGGCGCCGGGCGCCATTTCAGCAGTATAGTCGGCCCCGTTGACGACGCCTCCCTCAAATAACACCGGGGCCGTCTGAGCCAGCCCCACAACGGACGCGACCACACAAATCACAACGGCAGCCACTGACTTTGTCAGACAACGCACGGCGGCAACCCTCCGGATGCAAATAATAGCGCTCTCCACGCCTCTGTGAGCCACTAGTCGCAAATTTTCATTCCAAACTTCCCAAACTTCCGCATGAGTCCAAAATACCGCGTGCCTCCAGCCGGTTGTCAACACCCCGCACGGTCCTCGCGCCGGGGGGCTTCAACATTGTCTGGATAAGTTCATCCTGTTGTGTGCCAAAGCCATGAATTCCAAACGGTCCGCGCCCCTCACGAGCGTCCCCTGCGCGCCCGTGATCCGGCGAAGCGCGACCGTGCGTCTTACGGCTTAACTCCGACCATGAGCGAAGCAGGGCCGGAAAGCTCGACCTGATGCACGCCGGTAAAACCAGCCTGCTCAAGCCATTGCCGGTATTCCAGGCGGCTGTAGTTTGCCCCCGCGCGGGTGTTCACCAGCATATTCAGGGAGAAAACGGCCGCCTGCCTGGGCGTGGTCTTGTCGGCCTCCAGGACGAAATCCCGTACGACGATCCGGCCTCCAGGCTCGAGCGCCGCCATCGCCTTGCCGAACAAAGCGGCGTTTTCTTCCGGCGAGAGCATGTGGCAGACCGAAGAAATAAAGACCATGTCGTAACCTTGTCCGAAATCGCTGCTG
>CAYSBM010000333.1:0-379 GCA_964429095.1 uncultured Solibacteraceae bacterium
TGGACAAACACATATTGGTCCATCGCAACCCCGGGGCTTCTGCGTTTTTTGCCACGCAAGCCGCCCGTTACAAGGCCGAACTGGCTCAGGCGCAGCGGGAGCTGGAGGCCTTTTCGATGCGCCGTAACACGCATTTGCTAGAAGCCGAGAAGCAGGCCAACTTAAGCCGCATCACCGAACTCGACAAGCTTCTCAAGGACGAAGAGGTGCAGATTCGCGAAGCCGAACAGCGGCTGCGGCTGCTGCAAAAGCAGGCAGAAGCGCTGCCGGCCACGGTCTCCACACAGAGCAGGCTGGCGCGTAATGAGGGCTTGATGGACAAGTTGAAGAGCCTTCTGGTTGAACTTCAGAACAGACGGACGGAGCTGCTTACAAAGTA
>CAYSBM010000333.1:389-4322 GCA_964429095.1 uncultured Solibacteraceae bacterium
GTCTGGTGGTGGAGATTGACAAACAGATCCGCGACACAGCCGCAGCCATTGAGCGCGAGCAAACCGCCACGGTGGTGGAGCGCGTCGAGGGCTTGAACACCCTGCGCCAAACCGTACAGGCGGAAATCTTGCGCACCGAGGCGCTGATTGAGGGCGCCCGAGCCCGGCAGAGCGCTTTGGCCAAGAGCCTGGAGCAGGCACAGGCACGCCAGAATGAGCTCTCGCAGATTACCGCTGAGCATGACGATCTACAGCGGCAGCTCAAGCTGGCTGAGGAAAACTATCTGCTCTACAAGAAAAAGCAGGAAGAGTCGCGGATTTCTGATGCCATGGATCATCAGAAGTTGCTGAACGTTTCGGTGTTGGAAAAAGCCGTCCCACCGCCCCTGCCGGTGAATTCGCACAGGCCGTTCCTGCTGGTGCTGGGACTTGTGGTCGCCCTCTTTACAGCGGCGGGAGCGGCCTTCACTGCCGATATTTTGGACCGCAAAGTCCGTACTGAATGTGATTTGGCCGCCGCAGTAAACCTGCCGGTTCTAGCCGCAGTGAGCAAAGTCGAAGCCTACTCGGGCGCGCAATGACCGCGCAGGCGGCGTGCGGCGTCCGTCCATGATATCTCCATGAGCCGTCAAAAGGTCTGCATACCCCTCTGGAAACGGACAACCGATGTGATCCTGAGCAGCATTGCGATTCTTGTTTCAGCTCCGCTCATGCTGCTTGTCGCAGCAGTGATCAAGCTATCATCGGCCGGGCCCATTTTTTATGTCGCGAAGCGCGCAGGCTACAAAGGGCAGGTCTTCGGACAAATCAAGTTCCGCACCATGCACATCGGCGCCGACCGGCAGGGCGCCTTCACGCGGAAAGACGACGACCGGATCTTCCGCGCCGGCAGGTTCCTACGGTTATTTCGCCTGGACGAGTTGCCTCAGTTCTTCAACGTGCTGCGCAAAGAGATGTCGATCGTCGGCCCACGCCCGGAAGATCCCACCATTGTCGAACAGTGTTACACCCAGGAGCAACGGGAGGTGCTGAATGTCTTGCCGGGGCTTACCTGCTTGCGACAAATACGGTTTTTCCCCGACTGCTCGTCGCTGGACTGTGGGTCCGACTCACAGCGCTACTACCGCGAAGTGATTCTGCCGCAGTTTTTGGAAATGGATTTGGACTATGTTAGGCGGCAATCTTTCTGGCTCGATTTCAAAATCATAGTCTTGACGGCGTATCTTGTGTTGATCAAGTCCTGGACCGCCTTGCTGAGGCGAACGCGCGGCAAACCTGTGCCGGTAAGAACCACGGCGGCATGATGCCGCAGAGCATATGACGCATAACATGACCGCTCTGGCAGGCGACTTTGCGACCGCAGGCGTGTCGCTTGTGCCTGGCGCCGCCGCAGCCGCAAAGAACAGGCGCCTAACCGCCGTGTATCTCGGCTCGCTGGTTTTCCTTGTGCCGATTAGCCGGATCTTCAATGTGGGAGGCAAAGAGGTCAACGTGGCCGCCTCCGACTTGTTGATCCCGCTGGGTGCGGCGTACCTGCTTGTGTTGCTGGCCAGCCGAGGCGTGCGCTTACCCTTGGCCGGATGTTTTTTCGCCAGCATCGCCAGCATTGGCCTGTCGATGGTGGCGAACCTGGATATCACGCTGACCGGTAAGAATCCGCTGAGCCTGGTGGTCGAGTTTATCAAGATCCTCTGCCTCTGGATTCACTTCTTTTTGATCGTCAATCTAATCAAGAGCCGCAAAGACTTTCTGCTGGCTCTCAAAGTGTGGATCCTCAGCAGCGTGATGGTAGCCGTGACCGGGATCGGAGGCTCCCTGTTTTACCAAGTCACCCAAATCGAAACCTCTTTTTCAGTAATGTACCGGGGCCGCGGTACCCTAAATGACTGCAACCTCTATGTTGTGCACCTGTGCGTAAGCATGTTTGTCACGCTGTTTTACCGCCGCCTGGTTCAGCCGCCGCCAACTTGGACGTCTTGGGTGTTGCCGCTTCAGTTGGTGGGAATGTTTTTCGGCGTCAGCCGCGGAGGCACCCTGGCATTTTTGGCCAGCCTGGCGGCATGTTGGGCGCTTTGCGGATTTCCGCGGATGCGTACCGTACTATTTGCCGGCGGCGTGCTGGCTCTGGCGGCGGCGGTAGCAGTTCGAGACTGGGAGGCGGTTCTGGGCTCCAATCCCATGACGGCGCGATTATCCTCCACCACCATCTCGCTGGACGATCCCGAAGCTCAGCAGCGGCGCCAGTTATGGAAGGACGCGTTGGAGGGTTTCAAGAACTCGCCGGTCTTCGGCGTTGGGCGTGGAAACTTCCTCCAGGTTACTTCCAGCTATCCGATCGCCCAGGCCCACAACACATTCCTGGGCATCCTGTGTGAAACGGGAATCGTGGGATTTCTGACCTATGCTGTTTTTGTGGGGGCCATCCTAGCGGGACTAATCCGGCAAGGTTGGCTCGCAGCCGGGGGCGCAGATCGGATAAGAACAAGCCTTCTGTTGACCAGCATCCTTGCCGTTCTGCTGGGCGGCGTCACGATCAGCATTGAAAACTACCGTGCCGCGTGGCTTTTACTAGGGATGGGGGTACGTTACCGCGGCTTGTTTCTTGAGCCCGCTGCAAACACGGCGCACTTAGTTGACCAGCCACCCTTCGAGCCGGCATTCTCTCGGCGTTAAGTCTCAACCGGTTTCAAGATGCCCAGTATCTTTTCTGATGCTAAGTACTTAACCTCCAGCGTATTTGTCTCGCTGGTGCTTGCTGCGCTGCGATCCGTGCTGGTGCTGCGCATCCTGGGCCCGCAATGGGTCGGGGACTGGAAGACGGCCATGCTGCTGTACACTTTGGCAGAAGCCGCCCGGCTGGGCGTCTCCCGGGCTGTGGGTGTCCGCGTCCCCATTCTTCAAGGGCAAGGCCGTCAACAGGAGGCCGACCAAACGATCGCCAGTGCGGGAACTTTTACGGTGCTGGTGGGGGTGCTTCTGGGCCTGGCGATTGCGGCCGCCAGCTTCTTTCTTCCGGACTATGGTCTGCGCACCGCCTTCCGCTATGTCGCCGTGATGGTGGCGCTGGCCCAGCCATATCTGCTGCTTCGCGAAGTCACCATGGCGCGGCAGTTGTTCACATTGCGGACCCGGGAACTCTGGCTGGCCTGCTTACTCGACTTTGCTGCCGTGCTCGTGCTTTGCTCTCTGTTTCAGTTGCATGGCCTGGGTGTGGCGTCGGTCGTCGGAATTCTGATCCCTGCTTTGTACTTACTGAGGGGGCAGAGATTTTCTCTGCACCGAAGCCTGAACGTGCCCAAAATCAAGGAACTGATCCGCCTCGGAATTCCGTATTCGTTGACCGACGCAGCCTTTGAAGTACTCCGGCGGCTGGACGTCCTGGCCGTGGCGGTGCTATTGGGTTCCACCTGGGTTGGCTACTACAGCGTATCCATTCTAATCATGGACTTCGCCGGACTTCTAACTCGACATGGAGTAGCGCAACTAGTAGCGCCGCACCTTTTGCGCGAATTCGGCCGCACGGGTTCACATCAGAAAGTCGCCGTATTTTACGAGCAACCGGCGCGCCTCTTTTCTTATGTGCTTCCACCCCTTTTGGGAACCGGCACCATTGTCATCGCCGAACTCATCCGGCTCTTTCTGCCGCAATATGTATCCGGCGTGATGGCGGCTGAGATCACTTTGTGGTCCGTGTTTTTCGTGGCCTTGCAGTCGGGCATCAGCGCCTTCCTGATCGCCGCGGGCAAACTGAATGCCGCCTTGAAGGCCTTCGCCATTCTGATCCCGGCCGGGTTATTGGCGCAAGTCGCGGTGATAAAGGCGGGAGGAGGGCTGACGGGCGCGGCATGGGCCACCATGGCGCTGCTTGCGCTTTCCGGGGCAATTCAGTTCTGTTTGGCGAGAGACAGTTGCGGGCACAGCCGCGGCGAAATT
>CAYSBM010000334.1:0-1401 GCA_964429095.1 uncultured Solibacteraceae bacterium
GCAGCTCGAGCGCCGGGAGCTGCTTAAGTTCCGGGAAGAGGGGATAGAGTTTCTCGCAGCAGAGCGCCCGCAGCCGTCGCACGGCCCGCACTGGAGCGCAGCGGCAAAGCTTCACACTGACCCGGCACGGCCTGTGCCCATTCCAAGATTCATTCTCCGGGCCATCCTGCGCCACAGAAAGCCCGCTGAGGTGTTGGCAGTCCTTGCGCACCTGGTTCGCTGTCTTTGGAAGAAAGGAAAGCAAATCGTCTCCAAGGGCCTGGTTAAAGCCTCTTGGGTAGCCGCTCTTTGCGGCATCTCGGAACGCGCGGTCCAGAGCGCGCGCCGGTGGATGCAGGAGAAGAAGTTTCTTCGGTCGGAGAAGGTCGGGCAGCATGTGCTTAACCGGCACGGAGGTTGTTTTGTGATCGCGCTTGAGCAACCGGAGGAGGGGAAGGCAGCGAAGCGCAGAGTGTCGCACAGCTTGAAGCGCAGCCGCAGCGGGGCGGGCCGCTCGGCGGCAGCGAAAGGGACGGGCAAATTTGCACCCCCATATAAACAAGTACTTCCAAGTAAGAGTACAAGTACTACTAACCAGAAAGATAATCCCGCTTTGGGCGGCGAAGCTGGTGTTTTGAGTAGAAAGTCACGAAAACCTACCCTCAAAGACATCAAGCTAGACGATCTGCACCGCGTTTCCCACCTGGAAGAGCTCTACAAGCAAGCAACAGCGGCGAAGTGGCTTCCGGACTGTGAAGCAAACGTGCGAAACTTCGTTGCGGCAGCGGTTCGCGCTACCCGCGCAAGCGGCGATGCCGTGCGGATCTTCGTCGGCATTGTGCGCCGTGGCCTTTGGCACCACATCACGCAGGAGCAGGAAGACCCCGCAGCGCAGGCGCTTCGGCGCTACCGAGATAAGCAAGCGGCAAAATGCAGTAGGGAAGTCAGTTCGCTTCTCACGGAGTTGAAAACTTCGCTTTCCATGCTCCCGGCTGGGTTTGAGACAAAACGGGCCGCCTATACGGCCCACCATCGCGAGATCACGACGCAGCCGATGCTGACGCCGCCTCACGAAACGGAATATAAAGCACGCTAGGCCGGGGCGGGTGGGTTCATTAAGAGTGCCAGGCAGATTCATGTAGTCTTACACGGTCGAGCCCGGGCAAGCGTGACTTATTCGTGGTGACAATTAAGTGCGTTTGCGCCGCGCTTTTGTTGGGGGTTTCTTTTCGGGTTTTTCGAGCAGCCCGCGCCAGGGGGCGCCCGGCAGCCGCTCGATGAGCTTTTCCTTCACTTGCATCATCGCCTCTTGGGCGTCGTATTGAATATCGGTCCGCAGCAGCGGCTTGATATCTTCGAGGAACGCAGGATCGGCCTGCGTGTCATGGAGGTTTTGGGCGACCTGGGCGCGGGAGACGGCGT
>CAYSBM010000334.1:1411-4310 GCA_964429095.1 uncultured Solibacteraceae bacterium
CACCGACACCGTGAGGGACGCTCTCACCTTGGACCGGCTGATCGTGAGCCACAAATCGAACAAATCCCTCCCCTTCTTGCGCTGGTATAAGGCGCGAAGTTTTGTACCAAGCAGTTCGTCGATAGCAAATGTCGTCACCTCGGCCTGCCCTGTGCACCACGGGTTGTCCGCTTCGATGCGGTGATGAGCAAACCCAAGCACGGTGAAATGTTCGCGGGTATTGATCTCAATCTTGAGCCGCATCGGCCGAATCGGCGGGATTTCCGACTCAAAGCGGTAGAGCAGGGCCCCGCTTCCCGCGGCCCGGGAGCGCGTCGGCTTTCCCAACCAGGGGTCGAGTTGGGCTCTGCACGCATCAAGGAGCCCGCCGATTGGCCCGGATTGGCTTTGCACTAGGTCGATATCCTCGGAATACCGGCAGGGAGGCTGGATAAAGATTTTCTGGAGTGCCGTGCCGCCGCGAAGAGCGATTCTGGCTTTCAGCTCGGGCTCTGAAAAAAGCTCGATTACCGCCCGGGTGAGAACTAGGTCCTGCTCGACCTGCGCATCGTCGGCCCAGGGGGCGTGGGGCCGCCATGCGGTAATGTTCGCCTGAGGAATCATGCGTCGACCTCAACGTGCTGGTTCACAAGCACCCCCCAACGCCGGTTCTCGACTGCACCCTCAATGGAGCGGCCGGATTGCAGCGGAACCGGGCGGTCCGTTTGCCGTCCAACCCAGGAGTGCATGGGCTCGGCAGTGCGTTTTGCATGAAGATAGTCGAGCAGGTAACCGAGGCGTCTGGCATTGGGAACGTCTCCGACCAGCCGCGCCGCGGCAAGCAGTTTCTTCGGCTCAAGCGACGGCGAGAGCTCGGCCAGCACCGTGGCCACGTTGCCCAGATGGCCTGCGGCCCGAACAAAGCGGACCAGATCCACAGCGGTGGTCTCGGCCGTGGCAACGCGCATTTTGCCGGTCGGCGTCTTGATTTCGGTTGCTGCCGCTTTGGCGACGAACTTGCTGGTAAAGAAGCGAATCCTCGCGCGACCGACCGAAAGCGGCCGGACGGACCTATCGGTAATTACCTGGAATTCCTGCGGCTGTTGGTGAGAAGCACCGTGCTGCGCCGCGGCTGTGAGCAGGCCGACATAGTACGGCAACTGCATGGCCGCCATCAGGTCATCGACGAACCAAGAAACCGGCGGGGCTCCGGCGGCCTGGTATTCAAGCGGAACGATAACGTAGAAATAGTCTTTGACCTTAAACACGCGGCCGCGTCGCGCCAGGCGCTGCAAGGCCTTTTTCACTGCGTCGGGCGACAAACCGCTTCCGGCAACGGCCTGCTCGCGCAGGAAGGTGTAGCGCCCGCCCGACTGCTGGCCGTCAACCCAATTTTCGACAGTAATCGCTGCCATGAGGCGCTCCCTGTGCTCTGCATAAAGGGATAGATAATGTCCCTTTACGCAGACTATCTTAAAGCATGTCCTGCTGTCGGTCAAGCTGGTGAGGACGACAATCGGGTGATGCAAGGCTTTTCGCAGCCAGTCCGCAATCCTGGACCATGACGGCATTCATCCGAGCAGTATGCACCGTTCATGCCCGAATGTTGGGAGCAGTCGCAAAGCGGTCATGCTTGGCTCCTTAGAAACGGCGAGACGTTGCGGACGTGCGTGTCTTGCGAGGAACCCGACTAAAGGTTCGGGCGAGTGAATGGTGTGCCCCACGAAGCGATTGGTGAGAAGCCCAGCCGATGTAGCGCAAGATAAACACGTTGAACATCGGGTGCCGTAACTGCTGAGAGTTGTTCGCCAAACCGTTGAACAACAGCAAAACAGTGTTGTTCAACGGTTGAACAACGAAGAAGAGCAAACCGAAACGGGAAGTTACGGAAAGCACGTGCTTGAAGTGAGCACCTCACACAAACTGTGAAGGTGCGCCTTGCTCACCTTCAGGGAGGTCTGTTTGCTCACCGCCCAGCGGCAGCGATGCGTCCCTCTGGCCGGCTGCCTTTGCTCGCTGCTGCAACCAACGCAGTTGCATGCCGGTAGCTCCGCCGCAGCAATGGGCGAAGGAGCAAACGCCATGCGTCAAGACCGAAGAGAGGCGCGCAAACCAAAGCCACACGGCGGGAGTGCAAGATAAACACGTTGGCCATGCGAGGAGTTAACTCCGGACCGCTATTAGAAGAAGGGTTGGACATGAGGGAATGGCGCATGTCCAAGGGTTGGACAGCGAGAAAACTGGTGGAGCGCAAGATAAACATGTTGGTGGTTGTGATGGTTATCCGCTTGTTATTGCACGGGAAAGCGATGGAGGTCGCCGACAGCTCGGCCTCCAGATTATGGATGTCCGAAAACACTGGCAAAACGCAGCCAAGCACAAGATGCGCGTTTACCCGTTTCTAAAGAAACGGGCGGAGACGCAGACCATAGCCAGGGTCCGTTTACCGGCAAGATGAGCAGGCGGCGATTCTAAGTAAATGCATAGTGAATAGGATTGTACATTGCTTGCGGGGCATGTTACGGTTCTCGCTGATAAAGGACATAATCCGGCGCTACCAGAGTCCTTGCCGGGGCCATGGAAAAACTCATCGGTCGGATTCCCGCAGTGGGATGGTGCGCCAAGCGTCTGTTTGACGATGCCGGCGGTTGTCCGGTCGCCCACGCCGGCGTATGGTGCCCCGCGCCCTTGCTCGCTTTGCCGAGGCGTTGTTGGCTTGGCGCAACACCTGCCGAGTTGACATGCATGGCGCTTTGTGCCTTGGCCCGAGCGGCTCGTGTGCCGACAAAGAACAACGCCGGTCGAGTGAACGCGAATGGATGAGGACGAACGACAATCGAATCTGCCGTCAATCCCGACGCCGGCTCCGGCGGCCGCAGTGGTGTCCGCCCCGGCCCAGGTGCCAGCGCTAGTTTCCAAC
>CAYSBM010000335.1:0-4308 GCA_964429095.1 uncultured Solibacteraceae bacterium
CGTTCACCGGCCATAGGATTTTCCGGGCTGATCTTGCTTTGGGGCGGCAACTCTCCCGCCCAATTAAGGTTGCGCCCCGCCAGGGAGGAGCCGTCTGGCAGCGACACCATAAGGGCCGATTCCGGAACCGCACCCAGTACTCTGGCCCCCCGCCGGATCAGTTCGTTCTTCTCGGCCGCCTGAGGAGGTTCCCGGAACTGGAGGATCATGTGGCGGCGGTCCGTAGCGCGCCGCCTGGCCAGCGGCGGCTGAGAGGAAACACCCTCAAGTGCTGCGGCTTCCGGGCGGGCCTTCAGGCGCAATGGCGCCTCGGCAGCCATCAACCCTGTGGCCAGCGCCCCGGCCGTAACCAATAGCGCGCGTTGCAACCCCATGCTCAGGTTATCGATCCCCCAAGACCGTTCTTTACTGAAACTTGTTCTCCCGGCTTGAGAGCTTCGCCTGGGTAATCGCACTTTTTCATCTGATGCGCGCTCTCATAGCCCGCCTGGGGCTTGTCTCATGGCTGGCGGCCTGGCCGGCTAACACAGCGGAGCAGGCCGCTTACATCATTGAGACGGTTGCCGGAACCGACTTTGTAGGGGATGGCGGACCCGCCGTGGCCGCCCAATTGTGTAGCGCGGAAGGCGTGACCGTGGATGCATTGGGAAACCTTTACATAGCTGATGCGGCCGATCACCGTGTCCGGAAGGTCACACCTGCCGGCGAAATCACCACCGTGGCGGGCAACGGACATCCAGGTTTCGCCGGCGATGGTGGGTCGGCTGAAGCCGCTTTGCTGGCTTCGCCCTATGGCGTCGCGGTAGACCGCTATGGGAATTTATACATAGCCGAAGTGGGCTACGACAGCCTGGGTCTGAAAGGGCGAGTGCGGCGCGTGTCACCGGACGGCGTCATCCGCACCATCGCTGGAGGGGGGCTTCTGTTGGCCGAATCGGCCGGCGACGCCACCGCGGCGAGGCTGGCGGGACCTCGCAACGTCGCCGTGGACCTGAAGGGCAACGTGTACATCTCCGAGTACGAAGGGCACCGGGTGTACAAGGTCGGCGCGGATGGCGTGATCACGGTCGTCGCCGGAACGGGTGTGCCAGGTGACTCCAAGGAAGATGTGCCCGCTGTTCGGGCCCAGTTGCGGTCACCCAAAGGTCTGGCCGTTGACGCGGCCGGCAATCTCTTCATCGCAGATAGCGGCAATCATGCCATTCGCAAGGTGGCCAATGGAGTGATGTCAACAGTAGCGAGGGGCGGTTCCGAGGGAGCCGCCGCGTCTGTTCTCAACAACCCTTCCGGAATTGCGGCCGACGCGGCCGGCAATCTTTACATCGCCGACAGCGGCAATTCGCGTATTTTGCGGCTGGCGGCGCAAAGCTCCTCACTCGCCGTTGCGGCTAGCCGCGATAGCCGGCTGGCGGCCGGCAGCGAGATGCCTTCGAGTTGGCGCGACGTGACCGTGGATTTCCAGGGCGCGCTGTATATCGCCGCCGGCCAACGCGTGGCCCGCTACGCCTCATCCCAGATTGAGACAGTCGCCGGCGACGGCACCTACCATTTCCGGGCCAACGGTGCGGCAGCAGCCATGACCCGGCTTTCTGGTCCCTACGGCCTGGCCCTGGACGCAGCCGGCAACCTTTACATCGCTGACCAGGGCAACAACCGGATCCGCAAGGTCACCCCCTCGGGAATCATAAGCACCATCGCCGGGCCCGGCGATGGGCGGTCTTCCGGCGATGGCGGCCTGGCGGTCTCGGCCTCCGTTCACCAGCCTTCCAGCGTGGCTCCGGACGGAACCGGCAACCTCTGGATTGCCGAATTCGCCATGCACCGGATTCGCCGTATCGGCCGGGACGGAATCATCTCCACCGCGGCCGGCACCGGACTGCCCGGCTTCTCCGGCGATGCCGGCAACCAGTTGAATTCGCCGACAGGCGTGGTGGCCGACGGGTTTGGCAACCTCTATTTTTCAGACACATTGAATCACCGGGTGCGCAAACTGGACGCCAATGGAAATCTTTCCACCGTGGCCGGCAAGGGCGTGCGCGGCTATGCGGGCGACGGAGGGTTGGCGGCCGACGCCCAACTCGACACGCCGCGCTTGCTGGCGCTGGACACCGCCGGCAATCTCTATATTGCCGACCAAGGTAACCACTGCATCCGGAAAGTAACCAACTCGCACCCGCGCCTGATTCATACGGTGGCGGGGACGGGCTTGCCGGGTTTTTCTGGCGATGGAGAAGAGGCCTCGAAAGCGCGGCTGAATGCGCCCGCTGGCGTGGCCGTGGACAAAGACGGCAACCTTTTTATCGCCGATTCAGGAAACCATCGCATCCGCATGGTCTCCGCCGGCGGTATCCTCCGTACCATCGCTGGGACAGGGGTGGCGGGATTTTCCGGGGACGGAGGATTGGCCGTTACGGCGCAGCTCCATACACCCACGGGCTTGGCGCTGGATGGCGAAGGGAATCTTTACCTGGCTGACAACGAGAACAACCACGTCCGCAGGCTCAAGCCGGTCTCGGCCGGCGCCGCCGCTCCAACTACGATTTCAGCCGCAAGCATAGTCAACGGCGCCAGTTTCCAACCGGGACCGCTGGCGCCGGGCGAAATTATCACGATTTTTGGTTCTGGCCTGGGTCCGGAGGCGCCGCTATCGGCGGATCTGGATGGCAACGGTCTGCTGCCCAGATCGCTCGGAGGAGAGGAAGTGCTTTTTGACGGTTGGCCCGCTGCCCTGTTTTATGTCTCCGGCCGGCAGATCAACTTGCAGGCGCCCTATTACCTGTCTGGCCAAGCGGTGACCCAGCTCGAAGTGCATTATCTCGGCACGGTGGTGGCGCGGGCCACCGTAGCCGTGGCCGATAGCGCCCCCGCGCTGTTCACGCTTGGGCCGGCTGCCGGGCAAGTGCTGGCCTTGAACGAGGATGGTACGTTAAATTCGACCCTCAACCCCGCCGCCCGAGGTTCGGTCGTCGTCTTGTACGCCACCGGAGAAGGGCAAACGCACCCGGCCGGCGTCAACGGCAAGACCGCCGCGCCCCCTTATCCCCGGCCGCTGGCCCCGGTGGACTTGCAGATAGGTGGCTACAAGGCTGAAATCCTGTATGCCGGCGCCGCTCCCGGTTATGCCGGTCTGATGCAGATCAACGCGCGCGTGCCGTCCGGCTATGCCGGTTCCGGTATCCTGCCGGTGAGGCTTACGGTTGGGGGAGTCTCCAGCCAGAGCGGAGTCACCCTGGCGGTGAAGTAGCGGTGTTCAACGCGCTGAGGGAAACAGGAGGCGGCTGAGCAGAACTGCGAAGGCGGCTACGGTCGCAGCGGCGGGGATAGTCAAGATCCAGGCCCACACAATGTTGGTGGCCACTCCCCAGCGAACGGCCTTTAACCGGTTTATGGATCCCACGCCGGCAATCGCGCCCGTGATTACATGGGTGGTGGAAACCCCGACTTTCAGTTCCGTCGCCAGCAGGATCGAGAGTGCGCCCGCGGTTTCGGCGCAGAAGCCGCCGCGCGGTTTTAACCGGGTGATACGGCCTCCCATGGTATGCACAATGCGCCAGCCGCCGGTCAGCGTACCCAGAGCAATGGCTGCGTGCGCCGACAAAATCACCCAGACGGGAACCTCGAAGGTTTGCAGGTAGCCGGCGGTCACCAGCACGCCGGTGATGATGCCCATGGTTTTCTGCGCGTCGTTGGTCCCGTGGGAATAGCTGTAAATGGCCGCCGAGAGCAGTTGCAGCTTGCGAAAATAGACGTCCATTTTGCGCGGGCTCTTGTGGCGGAACAGCCAGTAAACCCCCACCAACAAGGCATAGGCCAGAACCAAGCCCAGAAGCGCCGCGGCCACCATGAACACCAGCGTCTTGATCCAGCCGCTCCAGATGATCACGTCAAAGACTCTGTTCAGACCGCGATTCAACGCCGCGTTGGCCATGGCCGCTCCGGCGTAACCGCCGAACAACGCATGCGAACTGCTGGTGGGCAGGCCGAACCACCAGGTGATCAGGTTCCACACGATGGCTCCAATCAACCCGCACAAGATCACCAGCATGGTCACCGACTTCAGGTCCACCATGCCGGAGCCCACCGTCTTGGCCACGCCGGTGCCGAAGCTGAACGCCGAAACAAAATTGAAGAACGCGGCCCAAAGCACCGCCTGGAATGGGGTTAACACGCGTGTAGCCACCACGGTGGCCACCGAGTTAGCCGCATCGTGAAATCCGTTGATATAGTCAAATACCAACGCCACCACGATAATGAGGACAACAAAGGCCAGGGCGGGCATGAGCGGTTAGCTGTTTTTGACCTGAACGT
>CAYSBM010000336.1:0-4018 GCA_964429095.1 uncultured Solibacteraceae bacterium
CTGGAGAGCGAGCAAAGTAAGCAACGACTCGCAAAGTTGGAGCAGGAGATCGCCGAACTGCGGGACGCCAAGGAGGCTACCGGGGATAGGCTGGCGCGCCTGGAGGAGGAATTGAAAGCCGTGCGCAGCGAGCCCGCTCAGGTGGCAGGCAAGGACCGGGCTTGGCAGCGCGAGCTACTGGCCCGGCACCCCAAGCGCCCGCACTCGCTCGACTATATCCAGCGTTTGTGTCCAGATTTCACCGAACTGCATGGAGACCGCTTCTATGCGGATGACGCCGCCGTCGTCGGGGGCTTTGCGACGCTGGATGGCCGTGTGGTCATGATCCTGGGCCAACAAAAGGGCCGCGACACCAAACAGAAGCTGGCGCGCAACTTCGGCATGTCGAAACCCGAGGGGTACAGGAAGGCCATGCGGCTCATGCGGCTGGCCGAGAAATTCGGGCGTCCCATAGTGACGCTGCTGGACACGCCAGGCGCCTATCCGGGCATCGACGCCGAAGAGCGCGGCGAAGCTGAGGCGATCGCATACAACTTACGAGAAATGGCGCGCCTCAAAGTGCCCATCGTGGTCACCGTTATCGGCGAGGGCGGCAGCGGCGGAGCTCTGGGCTTGGGAGTGGGCAACAAAGTCATGATGCTCGAGAACGCGATCTACAGCGTGATTTCGCCGGAAAGCTGCGCGGCGATCATCTACCGCGATGCGAGCAAGGCCGAACTGGCGGCGCGCGCCCTGCGGCTGACAGCGCCCGAACTGTTACGGTTGGGCATCATCGACGAGATCATCCCGGAGCCGGGCGAGGGCGCTCACACCGACCCGGACCGCGCCGCCGAATTCCTGCGGTCGGCCATAAACCGGGCGCTGGAAGAACTCAGCGGGCTGGAAGGCGAGGCATTGGTGGCTCACCGTTACAACAAATTCCGCAACATGGGCAACTTCATAACCGAAAATTGAAACCGCGGTTTCCGACGAAAACCTCTACTGGCCTAGGGGCGTCTTATAATTAGAGGTTGGTTCTGGTCCTCAGGCCCACAAGTCGAATTGTTGAACATTGGCGGGTAGTCATTCGTCTGAGATAGTCTGGAGCCCACAACACCGTGAAGAAGAAATGGAAGATCTTGCTGCCTATTGCGCTGGTTCTCGGCGTCGGGGGAGCCGTTTTCGCCAGCATCCGTTACAGCCAGCGCGGCATCGTGGTGGTGCAGACTGGCCGGGTTGTGCGCCAGGATCTGATCGCCGTGGTGACTGCTTCGGGAGAGATCAAGCCTAGAAACTACATCAACATAGGCTGCAATACCACCAGCCCCGCGCGTTTGACGGAAATCCTGGTGACCGAGGGCCAGCGGGTTCGCAAAGGCCAACTGCTGGCCAAGTTGGAATCCGTGCAACCGGAAGCGCAAGTGGCCGCGCAGCGAGCTTCCCTGAGCTCGGCCGAGGCAGAATCGGCGGCAGCCGAGGCCTCGCTCAGGGCCGCCGACGAGAATTTGCGGACCGCGCAGGCGTCGGTTGAAAGGGCCCAAGCCGAGCAGGAACGCGCGCGGTTATTTTTTGAGCGCGCCCAGAAACTTTACAGCGAAAAGTTGATCGCCCGCCAGGAGTACGATCAGCGCAAAGCCGAATACGAATCGTTGCAGGCCGGCGTGCGGGAGGCCGTCGCCCGGCTAAGCCAGGCCAAGGCGCAGCGAGCACAGGTGGCCTCGCAACTGGCGGCCGCACAGAAGCGCATTGCCTTAAGCCAGGCTAACCTGCGGCAGGCCACCGACATCTTGCAGCGGACCATGGCCGTAGCGCCGCTGGACGGCGTGGTTACTAACCTTCCTGTGCGGGTTGGTGAAACGGTGGTGCCCGGCATTCAGAACTCTTCGGCCAGCCTGATCATGACCATCGCCGACATGTCACTGATTACGGCGGAGGTCAAAGTGGACGAGACCGATATCGTCAATGTAAAACTGGACCAGCCGGCCGACATCACCATCGATGCGATTCCCAACCGCACCTTCAAAGGCCACGTCATTGAGATCGGCAACACAGCCATTCTGCGATCCACCGGGCTGGCGGCGTCGCAAAGCGCCATTTCCAGCCAGGAAGCCAAGGATTTTAAAGTGGTGATCGCGCTGGACCAGCCGCCTGAGGATATTCGTCCCGGTCTGAGCTGTACAGCCAAAATCACCACCGCTACGAGGCAGAAAGCGCTCAGCCTTCCCATTCAGGCTCTTACCGTGCGGCAGAAGGGGGATCTGGAGGCTGCGCCGGCTCGGGGCGTGGAAGCCGCCGCCAAGCTTGATCCCCAAACCGAAAAGGCCAACAAGGAAGAGATCCAGGGCGTGTTCGTAGTCAGAGACGGCCGGGCGGTCTTTCAGAAGGTCGAGACAGGCATCACTGGCGCGACGGAAATTGAAGTTCTCAATGGCCTCCAGGAGGGAGACGAAGTGATCACCGGCAGCTACAAGGTGATCCGCACCATCCGCAACCAGGCCAAGGTAAAAGTGGACAACAAGTCTCCGGTTAAACCGGAAACGACCTAGTTAAGGACCGGAAGAGAAGAGAGCATGGCCAAAGCAGCCGAACAAGTAATCGAGCGCGGCGAACAGTTAAAGCGGGAAGGCATTATCATCCGCACTTACGACCTGTGGAAGACTTACATCATGGGCGATCAGGAGATCCATGCCGTTTCTGGCGTGGATATCGAGATCCGCAAAGGTGAATACGTCGCCATCATGGGCCCCTCCGGTTCCGGAAAATCCACGCTGATGAACCTGATCGGGTGCCTGGATACCCCGACCAAGGGGCAGTACTACATCAACGGCAGCCTGGTCAGCGATATGAACGACGACGAGCTGGCGCGCATCCGCAACAAGGAAATCGGCTTTGTGTTCCAGACCTTCAATCTCCTGCCGCGCGCCACGGCGCTGCACAATGTGGAACTGCCGTTGATCTACGCGGGCATCAAGAGCGACGAGCGGCTGGAATTGGCCAAACAGGCTCTCCGGCAGGTGGACCTGGAGGCGCGCATGTACCACAAGCCCAGTGAGTTATCCGGCGGCCAGCGCCAGAGGGTGGCGATTGCCCGCGCGCTAGTCAACAATCCTTCGCTGCTGCTGGCCGACGAGCCCACGGGAAACCTCGACACGGCCACGGGAAACGAAATCATGGCGCTGTTCGAGCGCCTGCACCAGCAAGGCAACACCATCGTTCTGGTTACGCACGAGCACGACATCGCCATGCACGCCCACCGCGTCATCCACATCCGCGATGGCAAAGTGGAGCGCGACGAAAAGATCCGCTGAAGTTCGCCTCTCCGCGCGATTTTCCACACCCCGGCAGGACTGCCGTAAGTTAAAATGGGGCGATGTCGAACACCGCCGATGCTGCACCGGAGCCAGCGCCCGGTTTTGAAGCCAGCCTTGACGAACTGGAGAAGGTGACCAGGCAACTGGAAAGCGGAGAACTGCCGCTGGAGCGTGCTCTGGAGTTGTTCGAGCAGGGCATGAAACTCAGCGAGCAGTGCCGCAAGCAGCTCGAGGAAGCCGAAACGCGCGTCGAAATCCTGCTGAAGAAGAACGGCCAAACCACCGCCGAACCTTTCCAAACCGACAAGACATGAACATCCGCGAGTACCTCGCCGAGCAAGGCAGACTCATTGACCGCCAGCTAGACCGGCTCATGCCACCCGAGGACGCACCTCCCGCGATCATTCATCGCGCCATGCGTTACAGCCTGTTCGCTGGAGGCAAGCGCATACGGCCGTTCCTGTGCCTGGAAGGCGCGCGCGTGATTGCGGACCAGGCGCCGGGCGCGGAAGCGGCGGCCTGCGCGCTGGAAATGGTGCACACCTATTCACTGATCCACGACGACCTGCCGGCGCTGGATAATGACGATCTGCGCCGCGGGCGCCCCACCTGCCACAAGATGTTCGGCGAGGCCATCGCCATCCTGGCGGGTGACGGATTGCTGACGCACGCCTTCCGGGTGCTGGGGCAGTTGGAAGGAGTGCAAGCGGGACGGAGGGCGCGGCTGG
>CAYSBM010000336.1:4069-4291 GCA_964429095.1 uncultured Solibacteraceae bacterium
CGCCCTCGCCGGCGTTGCTGGAATCCATTCATCGCGCCAAGTCTGGAGCGCTGTTGCGCGCCAGTGTACGCATGGGGGCGATCCTGGCCGGCGCGGACGGCGGGGATCTGGACGCCTTGTCGCGCTATGGCGAACACATCGGGCTGGCTTTTCAGATTGTGGACGACATCCTCGACGTCGAGCAATCCTCGTCGGTCTTAGGCAAGACCGCGGGCAAGGACG
>CAYSBM010000337.1:0-4289 GCA_964429095.1 uncultured Solibacteraceae bacterium
GGAGCCTTCCAACGCCGCTGCCCACTCAACCGTGTCGTAGCCGTCGCGCTCGTCGTCAAAAAAGGGATCAAATACGCCTGCGGAATGACCGCGACCACGGGTATCCTGCACTACGACAATGTAGCCGCGCGCCGCAGTCCGGCTTTGCTCGCTGTGTCCTTTTCCGTACGGGGTGCGGGCCAAGAGGACGGGAAATTTGCCTGGCGCGGCCGGACGGTAGATGTCCGCTTTCAACACCACACCGTCACGCATGGGCACACTCACGTCTTTAGAAACGTCTACTGTGTATTCGGCGCAGAGCGCCACCCCGGCGGAGAATAACAGAAGCCCTGCCTTGCTCATTTTCAACACTGACACCGTCCTAACCATGATAGACGCCCCGCCGCCCCCCCGCAGGTTTGGGTGAGAATGGTAGCAAAGGCCTCAAAGCCTTATGTACGCATCCGATCCAGTCGAAGTTCTGGTCCGCCGCGCCCGGCGCCGCTATTTTTTTGCGGCCACGCTCGAATGGTGCGCCTGGGGCGCCGGTTCGGCCCTCGCGGCCCTGCTCGTGGTGCTGCTGGCCTGTACGTACTTGCTGGACTGGTACTGGTTGATGGCCGCTGGCGTCTTGGGATTGGCTGTATCCGCCTGGCGTTTGGCGAAAGGCTTTCCCACGCTTTACCAGGCCGCACAACTGGTGGACCGCAACCTGGGCGCCGAGGACGCTATCTCAACCGCCTACTATTTCAGCCGGATCGCCCCGCAAGCGAGAGCGGACCCGGCATGGAAGGAGGCTCAACACTGGAAGGCGAACGAGCTGGCGCGCACGGCCGACATCCAGCGCGCTCTGCCTGTCCGCTTGCCAGGCGCGCTTTACGCCGCCATGACGCTTGCCCTAGCCGCCGGCATCCTTTTCGCCTGGCGCTACCGTGTGGTTCATGGCCTGGACCTCAGACCTCCGGTGGTCAACCTGGCTTTCGACACCTTCGCCGCGACCCCTACCCAGCAAAGCAGTCCCCTGAAGACTCCAGCGCAGCGCATCATCGATGAGCAGCTTGAACAGATGGGCATTCCGGCCGGTAAGCCGCCGGCCCCCGCCCCCGAAGCTGAAAACCTCGCCCAAGCCGCACCCGTGGACGGACCGGACCGGCCAGCGTCGGGCGAGCAAGCCGAAAACGGCGGCCAGAAAGTTGATGCGCCCGGCGAGCGCTCCAACGGCGGGGATTCGCAAGACAACGCCGCCCAGGATCAGGCGCCCACCGGTTCTCCGCCCGGCGCCCGCCAAGCGGCTAACCGAGAGGATAGTCCACTTTTGGATAAGCTGCGCGACGCCATGGCGAACCTGCTGGCCAAACTGAAGATCAAACCACCGCCCGGCCTGAGCACCCACGCCAGCGCCTCGCAGACAGGCAAACCAAGCCGCCACGCCACGCGGAGCGAAAAAAGCGGCCCCGGTCCCGGCGAGCAGGCGGCCGAAGGCGCCGAGCGCGCCCAAGCTGAGGGCAACCAGGCGGGCGAAGGGGAACAGCCGGCCAACGCTGCCCAGGGATCCTCCCCGGCGGGCACGCGGCGGCAGGCCTCCACCCAGGACGGCAAGAGCGGCATTGGGCGGCAGGACGGCGATAAGCGGCTGCGCGAAGCCGAACAACTGCAAGCTATGGGCAAACTCAGGGAAATCCTGGGCCGCCGGGCAACGGAAACCCGGGGAGAAATGATGGTGGAAGTCAAAAGCGGGAAACAAGACCTGAATACCCCGTACTCACAACGCACGGCCACGCACGCCGACGCGGGCGGAGAAATCCACCGGCACGAAGTCCCGCTGCTTTACCAACACTACGTCGAGCAGTACTTCGAGCAAGTCCATAAGCCGGCGCCGAAACCGTAGGCAGGGCGGCGCGGAGTCGCTTAATCGCCCTTTTCCATGCCCGGCTAAGAACCGCACCAACCGGCGGAAGGCTTGCCAGAAGGGCCCAGCTTTTCTCCTGGCTTGGCCTCTCGGGACCAACGGAGCAGTCAACGCCTAGTGTCTTACCAGCCGCTGCTGCAAACTGGTCAGCGGCCAGTTGCCGACGCGCAGCGGCAGCGCCCGGACCGGAGGCCGGCCCGCGGGCCGCACCGGCAAATCCGCGTGGAAATGTGGGTTACTATCGAAAAGTGCCTGACCTGCGCATGAGACGCCGAACTCTGCTTGGCGCGCTGGCCGCCGCACCCGCCGCGGATGCCTCAGTGGCTTACGAAGTCTATGTGGTTCCTCACACCCACATCGACATCGAATGGTACTGGACTTACGACCAGACGCGCACGATGGCCATCGGACTGCTCCGGAGGGCGCTCGCCATACTCGGTGCGGATGCGCGACATACCTTCGTGCAAGACCAAGCGTTGGCGCTGAAGCCGTTCTGGGAAGATCTTCGCGCCGGTGAACGCGAACTTCTTCTGGCTTTCATTCAACAAGGGCGGTGGGAGATCGCTGGCGGAACCTGGGTGCAAACCGAAAATGCGGAACCGGACTTCGAATCGCTTGCGCGCCAGTTCCTGCATGCCAAGTCCTGGCTGGAAAGAACCTTCCGAACGCGCATCCGCACCTATTGGAATATCGACACCTTCGGGCAAACGCGCCAAATTCCGCAGCTTGCGGCGCGGGCCGACATCTCTTACTGCGTCTTCATGCGCGACGCGGCACCCGAGATCCGGGATAAGATCCGCAACCCGTTCTGGTGGCAGGCTCCCGATGGCAGCAAGGTCCTTGCGTACTGGCTCGCGGGAACTTACGGCGTACATGCGGGCAATGTAGCCCGCGCGTTACGGGCGCAGGCGGATTGTAACGCCGCGGGTAACGCCAAACTGCTATTGCCGTGGGGCGACGATCTCAGCGAACCGTCGGAAACCACGGCTGTGATCGAGAGCCGGATTCGCGCGGCGGCCGCGGAATCCGGCCTGAGCATCCAGCGGGTGATTTTCTCTACCCCGGCACGCTACTTCGACGCCGTGCTCGCCAGCGGCGTCCACCTGCCCACTTTCGATCAGGACTTCAACCCGCCTCTCGCTATCGCCGACCTGCGCGGGCTTTACGGACAGAGGCCGGCGGCCAAACTCGCGAACCGCACCGCCGAGGAGTCGCTGGAAACCGCCGAGAAACTAGCGGCGCTGGCCGGCCTGGCGGGACTGGCTTACCCCACCCAACAACTGCGCATGGGTTGGGACAAACTGCTGTTCAACCAGAGCCACGACGGCATGGGCGGCAGCCATATCGACGCCGTGCATAGGGACGCCATGAGCCGCTACGGCGCAGCCATCGAGGCGGGACGCGAGGCGGCCGCCGAAGCCTGCTATGCGCTGTCGCGCATCATCGATACCCGCTCGGGGGGCGCTTATCCATTTCTGGTCTTTAACAGCCAATCGTTCCGCCGCACGGAAATCGTCCGCCATCATCCGCTGCTCCGCGAGAAGCTCAACCATTTTCGCGTTACCACCCACACCGGCGAACCGGTCCCTTTCCGCATCCTGGCCGCCAACCGCTCGCAACCCGACCGGCGGTTGCAAATGGCGGTCATCGAATTTCTGGCTGAGGCGCCTCCCATGGGCGTCCGACTCTACCGCATCGAGCCCGCCGAAGGCGTGGCGCAACCGGCCGAATGGCGGCCGGCCGCGGCGGAACTATCCAACCGTTTCTTCAGAATCAAGCTGGATAGGGCCGCCGGGGCCGCAGCCAGTGTAGTGGATCTGCGTTCCGGCGAAGAGCTTTTTGAAACCTCCCGCTATCTGGCAAACGAACTGGTGTTTGCCGATGAGAAAAGTCCCAGCATGGAAGGCATGGTGCATTTCACCGGCAGTGAGGTGCGCAGCCGAGATTTCGCCCCGGATTCAATCTTGCAAGCCGAGGACGCCGTGGGCGCACGCCTGCGGATTGCCGGACCGTTCCTGGGCGGGCGCCGCGTGCAGGAGATCGCGCTCTACCATCAGATCCCGCGCATCGATTTTCACACGCGTCTGGAGGGCTTTCCCGGCCGCGACGGGATGCTCCTGGCGGCCTTTCCAGTGCGGAATGCCAAAGAGACACTTTATGCCACGCACGGCGCAGTGACCCGGCGGCCGGAGGGTATTTTCTGTGCTCACGGCTTTGTGGATGTCACAACACCCGCGGGCGGAGTGGCCATCCTGAATCGGGGCACAGGCGGGCACTGGGTGGAAAACCGCGTCGTGAAATTGATCCTGTTGCGGTCTGTGACCACCTACAACAGCTACCACAGCGAGCTTGCCGCCGAGCGTGGAGAAGAAGCGCTCGTACTCGGCCTGGGCGAGCGGCG
>CAYSBM010000338.1:0-1212 GCA_964429095.1 uncultured Solibacteraceae bacterium
CCGGGCCCCCACCACCGCCCCGGCCCCCACCCCCCCCCGGCCGCGCGGCACGGGTTCTGGCGCGGCGGCGAGCGCCAGCAGCCAGACGGGCATCACCGAAGTCTTACCCAGGCCGGTGGGCAGATTCAAACACGGAGGAAACTCTCCGCGGACGAATCTTTCAAACAGACCGCGCTGCCACGGGTAAGCGCCTGTAGAAATTCTTGTGAGCTTCCTGAAGTATTCTTCGAACATAAAGCGCCTCGTGCGAGGTCCGCCGTCAAGATCGAAAAAACAACTTCAGGATATTATCACAAAGAATTCGGCTAAAGGCGCAGCCCTTTGCGGCCTCCTATTCGGCGCCCGTGTTCACCCACTCGCCGCGCCGCGCGCTTTCCAATACCGCGTCGCAAACGCGCTGGGTTTGCAGGCCCGCGCGGAAATCCGGCTGCACGGGCTTGCCTTTCTCGATCCCTTCGACAAAGTCCGCCAGTGCGTTCAGGAACGTGTGCTCGTAGCCGATACAGGTGCCCGGCACCCAGTAGTGGCTCATATAGGGATGCTCGGAATTGGTGGTGTGGATCTTGCGCCAGCCGGTCAGATGCGATTCGGTCTTTTTGCCGCTTTGCAGTTGCTTGTACTCGAAAAATTGCAGGTATTCCGGCTCTTCCAGGTCGAAATACAGGCTGCCGTCGGCCCCGTTCATCTCAAACGTGTTGAAATTCTTGCGGCCGCGCGCGTAACGCGAGCTTTCAAACGTGCCCATCGAGCCGTTGGCGAACAGCGCCAGAAACATGCAGGCGTCGTCGATGGTCACCGGCTCGACTTGCCCGCTCACGGCATGCTTGCGCTCTTTGATGAAGGTTTCGGTCTTGGCCACCACGCGCGTGATAGGCCCGTTCAGCCACATGGCGGTGTCGATCGAATGAGCCAGCAGGTCGCCCGTGACACCGCTTCCGGCCACGCGCGCGTCCAGCCGCCAGAGCGCGTCGCCGCCCTGGGGCACGTCGGCCGAAATGGTCCAGTCCTGCAAGTAGGTAGCGCGGTAATGGAACACGCGCCCGATGCGCCCTTCCTCGACGATCTGTCTGGCCAGCGCGATCGACGGCACGCGCCGGTAATTGAACCACACCATATTCGGCACGCCGGCCTTTTCCACAGCCCGGACCAGTTCTTCGGCCTGGGCAGCGTTCATGGCCATGGGTTTTTCGGTGCTTACCATCTTGCCCGCCT
>CAYSBM010000338.1:1222-4261 GCA_964429095.1 uncultured Solibacteraceae bacterium
TGTCTTTGGCCGTGAGCAGATTGCGCCAGTCCGTCTCCAACCGCTCGTAGCCCCAGGTCTGGGCATAACGCTCCGCTTTGGGCCGGTTTGTGTCACAGATGGCCTTCAAGACTGCGCGGTGTTCGACGTCGAAGAAGTTGTTCAGCCGCCGATAAGCATTCGAATGGGTGCGGCCCATGAAGCCGCAGCCGATCAGTCCAACCCTGAGTTCTTTCGCCATATTCGCTCCCTGGAGCAACCAAGTATACAACCGGCAAGGGACCGGGCGCATTTTCGCCGCACGGGAAAATGCGCCCAGTCCCGTTTCGGGTGTACAATGCCAGGTTGTGCCGCCCGGCTAAGAGGCGGCGCGGATCGAGGATATCGCCATGAAGATTTCGCTCGGAAGTTGGGCCTTCGCTTTCGGCCCCTACGCGGACAACCCCGTGCCGTTTGAAAAATGCGTCGAACGGCTCAGCCAGGCCGGCTACGACGGCATCGAGGTATGCGGCTTTCCCCCACATGTCACTCTGGACCGTTATCCCACGCCGGCCTCGCGCGCCGCGCTGGCCGCCATGCTCAAAGATGCCGGCCTCGGGGTTTCCGGCTATGCCGCCGACTTCACCAGCGTGAACCCCACCGTGGCCGGTAACCGGCAGAAGTACCTGGATCTGTTCAAGCGCAATGTGGAACTATGCGCCGATATTGGCAGCGCCGGCATCCGCGTCGATTCGATCGCCGCCCCCGGCTCCATCCCGGAATCCGATTACGCCGCTGCCATGGACCGGCTAGCTGGTATCTGGCGCGAGGCCGCCGCTATCGCCCAGCAGGCCGGCCTCAGGCTGGTCTGGGAGTTCGAGCCGGGTTTCGCTTTCAACAAACCTTCCGAAGTCATCGCCCTGCACGACAAAGTCGCCCACCCCAATTTCGGCATTCTCTTTGACACCTCGCATGCTTACATGTGCGGCGTGGTGGGCGCGCGCCAGCATCCGCCCAAGGAGACGCTGGCCGGAGGCGTAGCCGAATTCCTCCAGAAGCTGCAAGGACGCATCGGACACATCCACCTGATCGATTCCGACGGCACCCTACACGGCGATGAGACCAGCACGCACCGTCCCTTCGGCGAAGGGCTGGTGGACTTTCAGGCGTTGGCGCCCGCCCTGCTGGCGGTTCCCGGCATCGAGTGGTGGTGCATCGACCTGTGCTTCTGGCCCGGCAGTTGGGAGCTGGTGGAATCCAGCCGCGCCTTCGTCGCCGGACTTCTTGAACAGAAAGGAACGTGTTGACGGGCGTGGAACCGCTGGCCGCCACCCCGGGTGGGGGCGCGGTATCGGCGCGCTGGAGCTACGCCCGGGGCCCCGAGGCGCCGCTGATTGAAAAATCCATCGCCGGCGTGCTCGCCGCCACCGCAGCCCGCTACGGCGAGCGTGAAGCCCTGGTGGTGCGCCATCAGGGGGTGCGCCTGAGCTGGAAGGAGCTTGCCCGGCAGGTTGAGCGCACCGCCTGCGGCTTGGCGGGCTTGGGCCTGAAGCCCGGCGACCGCGCTGGCATCTGGGCCAGCAACTGCGCCGAGTGGATCTACCTGCAATATGCGGCTTCGCTGGCAGGGGTGGTGCTGGTGAACGTCAATCCCGCCTACCGCTCGCACGAGTTGCGTTACGTTCTGCGCAAGTCGCGCATGAAGGCCCTGTTTTTGAACTCCCGCGACGCGCGGGCCGACTACCGCGCCATCCTGGAGGAGTCGCGCAACGGCGGGGATTTGCCCCTCGAACACACCGTGTATTTGGGTGAACCGTCCTGGTTCAACATGCTCGAACGCGGGGTGGACCTGCCGCCGGAAGCCGCCCAGCCCGGAGATGTGGCCAACATCCAATACACCTCCGGCACGACGGGCTCGCCCAAAGGCGTGCTTCTGACTCACCGGAACTTGGTCAATGACGGGGCCGCCATCGCCAGCTACCTGAACGCCAGCCACCGGGACCGCATCTGCGCGCCGGTGCCGCTTTACCACTGTTTCGGCAGCGTCATCGCCAGCATGGTGGCCCTGGTGAGCGGCGCCACGCTGATCCTTCCTTCCGCCCAGTTTGACGCGCTGGCCACCCTGGAGGCCATAGAGCAGGAGCGCGCCACGGCCATCTACGGCGTGCCCACCATGTTCATCGCCGAGCTGAACCACCCCGATTTCCGGCGCTTCGATTATTCCTCGCTGCGCACTGGCGTCATGGCCGGTTCGCCCTGCCCCATCGCCGTCATGCGCCAGGTGGCCGAGGATATGCACTGCCCGGAGATGACCATCTGCTACGGCCAGACCGAGTGTTCGCCGGTCTGCACCATGTCGCGCGTCGACGATCCGCTGGAACTGCGCGTCTCTACCGTCGGTTGCCCGCTGCCCAACGTGGAAATCAAGGTGGTCTCCACCTCCACCGGGGAGTTGCTTCCCATAGGCGAAACGGGCGAACTGTGCGTGCGCGGCTTCCTGGTAATGAAGGGCTACGACGGCGATCCGGAAGCCACCGCCGCCGCCATTGACGCCGACGGCTGGCTGCACACCGGCGATTTGGCCATCATGCAGCCCAACGGCTACTTCCGTATGCGCGGGCGGGCCAAAGACACTATCATCCGCGGAGGCGAAAATATCTATCCGCGCGAGGTGGAAGAGTTTCTGCATACCCATCCCAAAGTGGCCGACGTTTACGTGGTGGGCTTGCCAGACGAGCGTTTGGGTGAAACCGTGTGCGCCTGGATCCGCCTGAAGCCAGCGATGACGGCCTCCGAACAGGAAATCCGCGATTTCTGCCGCGGACGGATCGCCTACTTCAAAATCCCTCAATACATCCGCTTTGTCGACAGTTTCCCCATGACCGTGACCAATAAGGTCCAGAAATTCCTCATGCGCGAACATGAAATCCGCGAGCGCGGCCTGGAGCGCGCCGCCAGCATCGCCACCGCCTGATCATCTTTTTTCTCCCGTATTCGCAGGCCTCGCCGATAAGCACCTCGGAAGGAGAGCGCAGCTTTGGTTTCCTGGCGGCCCAATGGCGGGGGGGTACCCCCGCCGTT
>CAYSBM010000339.1:0-1013 GCA_964429095.1 uncultured Solibacteraceae bacterium
ACCGAGCAAATTGTAACGCGTTATGGCCCAAAACAGGCTTGAACTATACAATACCCCCTGCTTTAGGTGTAGCCGGCGTACTACCCATGCCTACCGCACCAGCATTTCGCTGGGGGTACGCGGCGCGCAGGAGCATCCCCGGGTCCACGACGCCATCCAGCGGATTGTGGACGCGGCCCGGGCGCACGGCAAGTTTTTGGGCCGGCCGGCCGGTACGGTGGACGACATGGAAGCGTACATGAAACAGGGATTCCGCTTTTTTCAGGCCAAGAGCGATCTGGGATTCATGACCGCCGGTGCGAAGGCCTTTCTCGATCGCCTGGGCAAAGGCGCGGCGGGAACGCCAAGCGGCAGCCCGCTTTACTAGCACACGTCAAGTTCGGGAGCGCGTTCCCCATGGGCGTGATCGCAAACCACCCCACGGGAGGAATACGGCGGCGCGTTGGCCATGCCGCCACGCCGCCGTTGGGGAGGGTCCGCGTCAGAAGATGAAGCGGATGCTGAGCTGAATGCGCCGCGCGTAGTTATCCTGTGTGGAGGCGTTAATCTGTCCGAAACCGGTTGCCTTGGCGCTCTGCGCCGTCGTCACGGTCATGTTCGGCGACGGGAAGTAGGGGTGATTAAAGGCGTTGAGGGCCTCTGCCCGGAACTGGATCAGCTTGCCCTCGGTGATCATGGTGTCCTTGATTACGGCCAGGTCGACATTGTTGGACCGCTGCCGGCGTAACGTGGCGAAGCGGTACGGCCACCACCGGAGCTGAGTGCTTTGCAGTTGATTGGCGCTGGCGGTTTCAAACCCGCTGATATTGAACCAGTGTTCGGGGGTGCGCTGGTCCAGAGGCAGGAGAATGTTGGCCGGGTCGCCATAGTAGATGTTGTTGCCCCAGGCCAGCGGGAAGCCGCTTTGCAGACCCCAGAGCCCGGATGCCTGCCAGCCGCCCACGATACGGCTGATTACGGAATGAGGGGTGGATAGCCCGGGCTTGCCTTTTCCGAAGGGCCATTCCCAGACG
>CAYSBM010000339.1:1023-4255 GCA_964429095.1 uncultured Solibacteraceae bacterium
CCATGATGGTGTAGCCCTTCGAGAACCGCTTCTGGATGCTCGTCTGTAGACCGTGGTACCACGAGAAGCCGGATTCCTCATCGGTCCAGATGGCGTTATTTCCAAAGGCCCGGTAGGGAGAGAGCAGAACCTGGCGGGTGGTGTTGGAACCGGTGTAAATGCTCTGGCTGTTGCCCGGAACTAACCCCACCATGGGGTTGGCGATGGTCCCTGTCAGGTAGTTGTGCCAGGTGTTATCGCGCGTCATCTTAGTGCTCCAGTACTGCCGGGGCAGGACGTTGATGTTGCGGCCCTGGTACTGGGTGGTGCTGCTGGCGATGGCCAGGTGGTTGCTCTTGCTGCCGACGTAGTCCGCCTGCAAGAGTATGCCTTTCACCTCCCGCTGAAGGCCGAATTCCCAGCGCATGGTCATCGGCACTTTCGGATACTGGTTGAAGAAGATGAAGCCTTGGCCCAGGTAGGTCTGGTAGCCGTCGGCGTTGCCCCTAGGTTCGGCGACGCCGTTGGGAAAAGGCTTATCAATGGTGGTGGCCCAGGTCAAACCATTGTCGGTGGTAAGCACCATGTTGGTGTTTTGAGTAAAGCCGTTCTGGAACACGTCGCCGCGGCGCTGGCCGAGAAAACCCGCGAACATGCCAAAGCCGGTTCGCAAAACCGTCTTCGGAGCAATCTGATAAGCCAGACCGACACGCGGCATGAAGATGTTCTTGGGCGTGTGATACAGCGATCCGTCATTGCCGCCAAGCCCGGCGAACGTCATACCGCCTTTGAGGACAAAGCTGCTGGGCGGCAGTTCCGGGAAGCCGCCGGAATAGTTCGGGTAAAGCGTTGCATACTTGGCCGCGGCGGCTGCGGAGATAGGCTGCACATATGAGGTGTCAAAGTCCAGAGTGCTGCGGTTATAACGCTCGCGCAGCGGCGTCTCAAACTCATAGCGCACACCCAGGTTGAGCGTCAGCTTGCTGGACACCTTCCAGTCATCCTGTATGAAGAAACCCCAGGACTCGGACTGTTCAATGTAGTCGGCCGCGCGGACTATCAGAGCCGAGTTGGGCAAGCCCAGCAACAGCGCGGCGATCGACTGGCCATAGCCGCTGGGCGAAGTGGCGGAATTATCCAGAGGGCCACGCGTCCAGTCCGAGCCGAAAGTGAATGAACCGGTTTGCTGATTGGCCATGAACCTGTCGGCCTCCTGGTAGGCCCGGAATTCAAAACCCGTGCGGATGGAATGGGTGTTGGCCACCTTGGACAGCGTGGCGGCCACGGTGTGGTTGTTCACCGGCCGGTTTTCTCCACCGATGCCGTTGCTGATGTAGCTCGTGCTGGCGTAGTTGATGCGCGGGAAGCGCATGATATCCTTGGGAACCTGACTGGCGTATTGCGCCGAGAAGCCGAGCTGGGTGATGTCAAATCCTATGGCCGATTTGGGGCTGTCGGTCCCCCGGATGAACCGGTTGTAACTGTAACGTGTATTCAACACCGTGGTCGGAGAGATTGTGTAAACATGGTCGAACATGGCCGCCTTCGAGTAGAACCAAAATTGAATGCCCATGAAGGCGTTGTCGAAGTAATTGTTGTACGTGCTGTTACGGACATAGGTACTGTAACGGACGAAGAACCGCTGCTTGTCGCCCAGGTTCTGGTCCACGCGCCCTGTGTGGTTGTAATACTTGGCGATCTCGGGCAGACTTGCGTCCCGGTAGTTGTTGAGGCCCAGGGGATCGCCCGGGGTTTTTTCCACCATCGGGTAGTAGGAAATGATGGAAGCCCCCACTTTGGTGATTCTGGATTGGGGAACGATGTTGCCGGCAAAAGGCAACTGGCGGTACCGGCTGCCCTCTTGCACGCGGGTGGCCGGATCGTAAATCTGGTAGGAGGAGCCGCCGTTAATCAACAACTGCGAGAAGTCGCCGCTGTGCATGGCGGGAGTGGGGATGGTGTTGGTGGTGTCGTCGTGGCGGGGACGCGAATCGTGGATCCCTTCATAGCCCCACAGGAAGAAGGTCTTGTTCCGTCCGTCATAGACTTTGGGAATACGGAAAGGGCCGCTGAAGGAACCGCCCCAGCGATCAAACTTGAAATCCGGCACGGGCAGCCCGGCTTTGTTGTTGAAAAAGTCGTTGGCCAGCAGGCTGGGGCGGTAGAAGGAGTAGCCCCCGCTGCCGTGAAACTGGTTGGTGCCGGACTTAATGCTGATGTTGGTGACGCCGCCCTGGGTTTGACCGAACTGGGCGTCGAAAGTGGCGGTCTGCACCTTGAATTCCTGCACGATGTCGGTGGGCGGCACGTAGGCGGCGGTCACCTCGTTGGAGTTCGCGGTGGCTGAGGTGGGCGCGCCATCAATAGTGATGTCATTCAGGTTGCCGCGGGTTCCGCCCATCGAGTAATTGACAATGTGGGTGGGCTCAAAAGGCCGGTCCAGCCGGACGCTGCCGTTGAAGGTGACGCCGGCTGTTAACCCTATCAAGAGGAACGGGTTGCCATAGGACAAGGGCAGGCTGGACAAACGTTTGGAGTCCACCACAGTACCCAGGGAGGCGTTCTCGGAATTCAGCAGCGGGGCCTCGGCCGTAATGGTTACGGACTGTTCGGCGTCGGCTACTTCGAGCGACTAGCTGTTGTCCAGGCGGTCCGCCACGCGGACTTGTATGTCGCTAAGCATGGCCTTCTTGAATCCCGGCGCGGTAACCTCCACGCGGTACAAACCCGGGCTCAACAGGGGCGCCAAATACATGCCTTCGGCGTTGGTGGTAAGGGCGACGCGTGTGCCCATCTCCTGGTTGACGACCAGGACCCGTGCGCCCGGCACTACCGCCCCGGTGGGATCTGTGATTTTGCCGACGATCGTTCCGCGAGATTCCTGAGCCCTCAGGGCCAGCGAACCCCCTATGACGATCGAGAGAAGCAGAAAAACGGTGACTATGCGTGTTTGCATGACGTGCTCCCTTAGCTTTCGCTCGCGTCCCGGTTGGGACGCCAAGTATTGACCCCGTGATTCGGCGGTCATCGAGAACCCCTGTCAAACCTGCGGGCAGACTTTACCCTCCGCCCTCTGGCCAACCAGCAGGGAGTATAAGATTGCGCCACGTGCGTGTCAACGGATTCCGGGATAACAAGCGGCCACCAGCGGTAAGCAACCCGGTATGTAACAGTGGTAACATTATCATCCGATGAGGGTTGAGCAGCAAGCCATTCGCGCTCAGGTGGAACGCTTGCTTCAAAGCAAGACGTT
>CAYSBM010000340.1:0-573 GCA_964429095.1 uncultured Solibacteraceae bacterium
CGAATTTCTTCGATGGTGTCCAGACCTGGGGTCCGGTATGAGTTCAATCCGGAGTCGCGGTTTTCCAACAAAGAGCCATCCATCAAGAATTGTGTGCCGTACTTCAAACCCCACGAGTAAAGGTACCGCGTGCCTTCCACCCCAGGAGTCGTAAGGACCGGAAACACATAGGCGTATCGCGAATTAATCGGCAGTTGCTCCAAACGGGCCCGCTCTAGCACCGTTCCGAGAGTGGGGCTGTTGGTGGTGACCAAAGGGGTGACGTCGCCAGCCACCGTGACTTGGGTCGCGGTAGTGAGAAGGCGTACCTCTGGGTTCACCTCTGCGGCTTGCCCCGTTTGCAGGGTCAATTCGCCTTTCCAAACTTCCATGCCGGGCGCTTCGACCATCAATTCGTAGCGGCCCACGGGCAGCGAGGGAAACAGGAAGAACCCCACTGCATTGGTGACGGTGGCTTGTTTCCACCCTGCCTGCAAGTGCCTTAAGGTCAAGTTGGCAGCCGGTATCACGGCTCCGCTGGGGGCCTTCACAACCCCCTGAATGCTGCCGCTGCCCGTCTGTGCCCCCACCCCC
>CAYSBM010000340.1:583-4254 GCA_964429095.1 uncultured Solibacteraceae bacterium
CCAGGGCGACCATAGCCCCTACTATTAACCTTTGATGACTCATCGACATAACCTCCTCAGCCATTACAATCCGGCAGAACCGACGCCGCAAGGCTGCAACGGTTACATCCATGAGCAGCCAGTGCGTTTGCGACTAAAATTTCTCTATCCGCGTACTTAGCGAGAGTCGTAGAGGTAGACAGCCAGGGGCACCAGCGCCAGACTCCACGGCGCTTGTAACTTCGTTACACGGCTCAACAGGCCCCAAACCCCAACCGCGAGCAGCGAAGAGCGATCTTGCGGCGCAGCCAGTTGCGGGGGAGGCGTTCATAGAAAATCACAACAGGTCTTGGAATCGGGCAACCAACAATGCTTCGCGAGAACCGGAAACCGCCTGGTTAGGACACTGAATTTGAACAGCGCCGTGGGGAGAGGCCCGATGCCAGGCGGCTCGAAGGGTGCACTGTACTGATCGGGGCACAACGGCCGATAGAGACCTTCCGCCTCAGTTGAAAGGCGGCCACTCAGATCCTCTGCGATCGCCATCACTGCGATGTAGCCTTAGGCTTCCTCCTTGCGCTCAGACTAGCGTAATCCCTGGATGCCGCCGCTCAACTGAGCGCCCGCGACGAGTCCAAAACGCAGCTACCTGTTGCCCAGCCACATGGATCGTTCTGGAAATCTGGAGATCGCGCGTGAAGTACGTATTTCCAATGAAACCAATAGATAAGCGCTACCCCATAAGCATGTCCGTGTTGGACAGGGCAGCCACTGCGAACAGCAAGGCGATCCAGGGAAGTTTCATCCCTTTTCTCATGCTTATGCGGCTGTGCTCACTGTGGGCTTGACAGGATCTCGCGGCGCCGCTGGCGGTCAAAAGATGAAATTGAAGCCGCCCCGGAAGGTACGTGGGGTCTGGATGAGCAACAAACGCCGGCCGCTGGGCGTAGTCACCGGCAAATAACCCTGGGCCAGCATGTTGCGGAAGTCCGCGGTCGCCTCCCACTTGCCGGGCACGCCCGGGAAGTTGGGAATAGGCTGCTGGATCAGGAGATTCAACCCGATGTCGGGGTTGGAATTCTGCGTAATCCACAGGTGCCCGGGCGTCAGCGCCCGGTAATCGGTGAAGCGGTACCCGGCCGAAAAGCGCGTGTTCGCGCCGCGCAACTCACCAGACAGCCTCACAGCCGCCCAGTGGCGGCGGCTGGAACCGATTACCGCGCGCAAGTCATCGGGTCCTTCGTGCGACAGCGCGGCGGCATCGGTAGTAAGGACACCTCCGTTGCCATAGCTGAGCTTCAAACTCAAGTGCGGCGTAATCGCTTGGGTGACTGAGGCTATGTAACCGATGCTGGAGTAGCCGCCAATGTTGAAAATAGAGCTGCGAGACCCCAGATCCGGCATCAAATCCCAACCCACCAATTCCTCCGGCGCGCTCATCATCAGGGCGCCGTTGGAAATCGATTCCCGGTAGGCGCCCACACTGTAGCGCCGGGAACCCGATGTCTTGTGCCAGGCGAGTTCGAAATTTTCGGCTCTCTGGACCTGAGCGCGGCCTCCACGCAGGCTGACTCGGGGGAAATAGGATACCGCGGCCAAATCCTGGCGTATCTCGGCGCCCGGCCCGCTGACTTGCGCAAAAAGTTCGGCGGGAGGCACTCCGGAATGATAGGCCAGTTCGAGGCTGTCGTGGTCGCCGACTTTATAACTCAGCCGTGCGAACGGGCTGGCGTAGTTGAGGCGGTCTAGAAAGGTCACCGAGTCCAGCGAGACTCCGTACTCCAGACGCATCACTCCTTCCAGTTCCGCCCGGTCCATGAAGGTCACCGAAGCCGTGCGCAAAGCGGGCATCCCATCGGTCTGGCCGCCGAAAAACGCGCCCATGGCCCGAGCCGGCAGGTAAACCTGCCGCATGGTGAGAGTGATTTCCGGCGCTGAGCCGCCCATTTCGCGGCTGAAGCCGGCGCGGAATCCGGTGGCCGGCACACCCGCAGGGGAGATGTAACCCAGGTTGCCGCTGAAGGTCAACTGGTTTGCACCGAGCAAACTCGTGGCCACGGCGAACGCGGTTCCCAAATCCGCCTGGTTGCCGTATACCGATGCCGCGCCACTGTCTCCCGCCGACAGGGAGACCACTCCACGCGTGCCGGAAAACAGCGTCGTGATGCGGTGTTCTTTTTCCGGCCCTTTCTGGCTCCAAATCTCCGGCAAGGCCCGCAGAACGGGCCGCGTGGCCGGAGAACTGCGCAAAACCCACTTCCAATCCTCGCTCATGAAAGTGGATTCGCCGCTCACCGGATAGAACAGCTCGACCGAGCTGAATACGCTGGTCAGATTGATGGCCAAGAAACTGCGCATGCCGGGCTGGACGGCAATACCGCGGCGAAGGGCAGGCAGAAAACTCGCCAGCGTGACGCGCACCGAGTAAACGTCCGGGACAAGCGATTGGAAACTGAAGTGGCCTTTGTCGTCGGTAAGGACTTTCTGAAGCAGACGGTCGTAGCGATCCAGCAGCAGCACGGTAGCGCCCATCTGCGGAACGCCCGTAAGGCCGGTGACCCGGCCCTCAATCTGGCCGTGGGATCGCGGGGCGGATGAGGCGGGCGCCGCCGGGGCGCACCAAACAATCCCCGTCAAAACCAGCACCCAGATAGGCAACCTGCCGTTCATTGCGAACCGTGGCCTTCTGTAACCTGGCCCCCAGGGGGCCTCTCTGCTCCCCTATTTTACCGTAAAGGTGGCGGTGGGCGTGAGCGTCTGATTGCGGTTTTTGTCCACCACCTTCATTCTCAGAGTATACTGCCCCGGTTCCAGGTTCCGGAGCGGGAGGGCCTTTTCAATCGTCACCTGCTGCGCCGAGGCGCCCTCTATGGAGCTGATATCTTCGGAAAACTCGAAAATCTTCTGATTCGAGCCGTTGCGGATGACCTCATAATCAATTGTCCCCACCGGCTTTTGTGACCGCTCGTCGGGGGCGAAATTGTACAGCTGGAGGTAAATGCCCATCTTTTCGTCGCGGCTGAAAGTCTCGGTGACGCGCGGGCGCACCTTGCTGGTGGCGATCACGAACTGCCCCGTTCCGATGCTGCGGGTGGGAACCTTCTCGATCTGATCGGCCAGAATCAGGCTGCTCATGCCCAGTTTGTCATCCTCAAAGCGGGGCACGTGCAGCGCCATTTCATAATTGTTCATATTGCCGCCCACCACGTCCTTGGCGACAATGTTCAACCGGTACATGCCGGGCGCCAGCGGCCCCGATTTACCATAAATAGAAACCCCTTGCACGGCCTGCTGGAGCAAGCCGGCGGCGGTTTCGGCTTCCACCACGTCCTCAAACACGTTCACCGGGCGGCGCGACATGGAAGTAATGCGCCCGTAAATGTTCACGATCGCTTTGGCGACGTTATCCTTTTGCTGGAACTGCAAATCCTTGCGATCGAACTGGATGGCGATGTTGGTGAGGATGGTGGAGTTGGTCATGCGCACAAAATCCACCCTCACGCGCATGGGCAGCAAGTTGTAGGTGATCTTCGAGCTGACCATGGCCTCCAGATCCTTGAACTTGATCTGCGGCGGCTTCTGCAACTTGGCGAACTGCTCCAGGCGCTCGAATTGGATCATGCGCTGCGGTAAGGGGTGCGAGCCGGTGCCCAACCGCGTGCCGTCGGTGCGGCTGAAGCGGTCCGCCTTGT
>CAYSBM010000341.1:0-4242 GCA_964429095.1 uncultured Solibacteraceae bacterium
GGTGGCTGGGGCCTGGTTGCAAGATCCACTTGTGCGGTGGCGGGGACGGCCTCAGGCATATTTGCAGTTTTCGAAAAGCTGAACTGGCGCGGGATCGGCGTGACGCCCTCGCTAAAAGGGATCTCCTTGGGCTGTTCCAAACCCGGTAAGGACTGCCGGCCGTTGGGTGGCGGCGAGTAAGCGCAGAATTCCGGCATCGGCAGGTGTTGAAGAACGTCCCAAACCAGATCATCCTCCACCGTCTGGAGGCGCCGGGCGCAGGCCTCGTTCAAAACGTGATAACACAAGCGGTTGATATAAAGCGGGAGTCCGCCGGAAACAGAAGCGATCACGCTGGCAGCCGCCGCGCTAAACAATTCCCCCCGGCCACCGGCGGCCGAAAGCCTGTGCTTGATGTAAAGATATACTTCCGGCTCCGGTAAAGCCGACAAGTGACAAAAAGAATTCACGTAAAGGCTGAGTTGCGCCAGAGCGGGACTCTTGAGTCTGGCCAGTAATTCGCTTTGACCTGCCAGAATGAATTGCAAGGGTTGCGCTCCCCCGGTCTCGATATTGAGGAGAAATCGAATTAGCCGCAGGGCGTCCAGCCCGAACTCGTCGGCTTCATCCACCATCACGACCACCGCACGCCCCTCGGCCTGCCTGTCCGCCAGGATGCTTTTGAGTTGACGCTGCTGGGCATAAAAGGAGGTTCCACCCGGCTCCGCTCCCAACGATTCCAACACGGCCCGCAGCAGATCAGACCCTTCTTCGGTTGGGCAGTCCAGTAGGGCCACATCTGCCTCCGGGCGGATCTGTTCCCGTAAGCAGCGCAGCAAGGTGGTCTTGCCGGCGCCGGTCTGCCCCACCAAGACGGCGCATCCCCGCCTTTCGCGAATGGCGGCACGCAAGACCGAGAGCGCTTCGCGGTGGCCGGCCGCAGGGTAGTGAAAACTGGGGTCGGGCGCCGGTCCAAAAGGATCCCGGTTCAAATGGAAATATTCCACGTACATCTGTTGCCTCTAGGCAGTATTGAAAGCACGTTTAACTGAGGTTTGGCTCCCCTTGCAAACCGGGTTGCCGCCTTCAAAAGGACCAAGGTAAAGGATTGAAGTACAGTCCCAACCGGCTGACTTGCATAAAACGCTCGATCTTCCCCACTTTGGACTTAGAGACGTAGATCGAATCGCTGGCCATCAGGCGAATATCCTCGCTCAGGTCTTTCTTCTCGAATGCCTTCTTTAAGTCGATTTTCTTTACTTCGGCCACATCGCTGGAGATGCGGCGGAATAATAGGACTTCGGTGTCTCGGGCCCCGGGCGTAAAGCCTCCCGCCATGGCAATCGCGTCAGTCAGCGTGATGTCGCCGTGCAACTCGTACCTTCCCGGACGCATCACCTGTCCATTGACCACGAAATAGGGCTTGGTGAATTCTTTCAGAGTGATGGTGATGACGGGGTCATGAAGGATGCCCTTGTATTTTTGGGCAATCGCGCTGGTCGCCTCGGCCAGAGTAAAGCCGGCAAGTTTGACCTCACCCGCGCCTTGTAGCGGAACGAAGCCATCGGGCTGAACGGTTACCGTCTGATCGAATTCTTTGGTGAACCCGAAAGAGATAATGATCACATCCATAGGTTGGAGGCGGTAACGCGGATCTCGTTGCTTGAGGCCAGAGGCCGGAGCCTTTTGGTTGTTCGTTTGCTCTTGCGCCTGCGCCGCCTGAGCGTATGCCGGCAAACCGCTGGCGCTGGCGCCGGCTAGAATAAGCGCCCATGTTATCCATTTGTTAGCCATATGTCCTCCTTTGGTTCCATTTGGATTGGCCTAGATGCCTACCGCGCAAAGCGCGCGGCGGCGGTTCTGGCAGACGATTTCTTTCACGGCGGCGATCACCCGTGCGATCTGTTCTTCCCTCAAACCGGGATAGATGGGCAAGCTGACCAGCCGGGGATATAACGCCGCCGCACGCGGGCACTGATTTTCAGGAAGCCCGGCAAATTCGGAGAAGTACGGGTGCATAGGGATCGGAATGAAATGCACGCTGGCTCCGATCCCCCGCTGCTTCAGCTGGTTGATGAATTCGGCGCGGTCGATGGATATTCGATCGAGCCGCAGCCGCACCAGGTACAGGTGCCAGGCATGGCGGCCATCGCCGCGGGGAATGGGAAGCTCCAGTTCGTCAATTTCGGCCAGTTTCCGGTTGTAGAACGCGGCTAGGCGGGTTCTTTCGGCGAGAAACTTCTCCTGTTTCCGCAATTGATGTATGCCGATGGCAGCCAGGATGTCGTTGAAGTTGTACTTGAAGCCGCACGCCACCACCTGGTAGTACCAATTCCCTTTGTCGCTGTAACGGTTCCAGGCGTCTTTGCTGATGCCGTGCAGGCACAGCAACCGCATGTGCTCGGCCAGTTCCGGGCGCCAGGTAGTGACCATGCCGCCCTCGCCGGTGGTGAGGTTCTTGGTCGCGTAAAAACTGAAAGCCACGGCATCGCTGCGCGGCGCGGAAACCTCCGAGCACTCGCCGATCATGCGGCCACGGTATTGCGTTCCCACGGCGTGGGCCGCATCCTCAAATACGAAGAGGTTATGCTGCTTTGCCAGGCGCCAGATCTCATCCATGCGGCAAGGCAGGCCTCCCAAATGGACCGGAACAATGCCTTTGGTGCGTGGTCCGATCCGCTGCGCGATGGATTCCGGGTCGATGTTGCCGTCCTCATCGACATCGGCCAAGACAGCCCGGGCGCCAGTATGCAAGATCGTGTTTACAGTGGCGCAGAAGGTTAATGGCGTCGTAATGATCTCATCTCCGGGACCGGCGCCGAGCGCTGTCAAGGCCAGATGCGCTCCGCTGGTCCAGGAATTTACCGCTAAGCCGAAAGGCGCTCGCACATAGGCACAAAACTCCCTCTCAAACTGCTCGGTCCGGGGTCCGGCGGTCAACCAGCCCGATTGCAGCGTGGCAACCACCTCCTCGATTTCCTCCGGCCCGATGGAAGGCCGGTGATACGGTACGAATTCCTGCGTTTGGTTCACCGGTTTTGGCCTCGTAATAACTTCATTCCTTCTCGGCTCCCTAGCTAAGCCACCGAAGCGGCTGCGGCGGGCAGGTCCCGCTGTGGAGGACGGCGCCGCAAGGATGGCCGGTATTCGGGCACCAGTTCCGCCAGGTGTGCGAGTAAGGCCGCCTCGTCGTCGGTTTCCAGAATGTCCATTAACCGGCTCATCCAAGATTCCATGACGGTGCGCGTCACCTTGCCGCACTTGAAAACCTTGATCTGATCGTGATAGGTGGGCACAATGTCCTCGCCGTTCAGGACCAATTCCTCGCAAAGCTTCTCACCTGGCCGCGGGCCGACAATGCGAATTTCGATCTCTTCATCCGGAATGAACCCCGCCATGCGGATCATGTTCCGCGCCAGGTCTATGATGCGCACCGGCTGTCCCATGTCCAGCAGAAAGATTTCCGACGTCTTGCCCATGGTGGAGGCTTGCAACACAAGCTGTACAGCCTCCGGGATGGTCATAAAGTCGCGGCGCCTTTCGGGCTGCGTCACCGTACCCGGTCCACCGGCTGCGATTTGCTCCTGAAAGATCGGCACCACGCTGCCGTTGCTGCCCAACACATTTCCGAAGCGGACCGAAACAAATTCCGTCCCCGGTGAGGACCCGTGATGCGGCATGGAGGACACCACCAGTTCCGCCGCCCTCTTGGTAGCGCCCATAATGCTGGTAGGATTGATCGCCTTGTCGGAAGAAATCATCAAGAACCTTTCCGCGTGGGATTGTTCGGCTGCACGGACTACGTTCCAGGTGCCCACCACGTTGTTGATGATGGCCTCCTTGATGTTCAGCTCCATCATCGGTACATGTTTGTAGGCGGCGGCGTGAAATACCGTGTTCACCGCATAACGGCGCATGCAGCGGTTGATTCCCGCCTCCTCGCGGATATCGCCGATAACCGCAACCACCGGCACCTGCGGAAAACGTGAACGCAGCTCCAAGTCAATCTTAAATAGCTCGCTTTCGGCCTGATCGAAAATCACAATCTGGGCGGGATTGAACTGGGCCAGTTGGCGGCAGATTTCGGATCCAATGGAGCCTGCTCCTCCGGTCACCAGGACCGTCCGCCCCTGGATGGCCTTGCGGATAAGGTCCCTATCCAACTGAACTGCCTCGCGCCCCAGAAGGTCGTTGATGCTGATGTCTCGCATCTGTGCGGTCACCACCTTACCCTCCACCAGGTCGCGCGTGCCGGGAAGCGTG
>CAYSBM010000342.1:0-4223 GCA_964429095.1 uncultured Solibacteraceae bacterium
ATGCCGCCAGAGGACCTCGACCGCTGGAAACGCGCGCTCTTCGCGCCGGCCGCGCCGCGGGTCTATCGCTCCGGCGTCCACAAGGCCGCCCGCATGCACCGTGGCGGGATTGGCACCGGCAACGTGGAGATCGGCGCCGACGGGCAGTTCACGACCTGGCAACTGTTCAACACGCTCCGCGACGGCCACGTGCCCCTCTATTTCGCCGTCAAGGTGGGCGACAAGGCCCCGGGCTTTGAGGTTGTCGACAACACCTTGCAGCCCGTCACCCTGGCCAAGACCACCGGTAAAGTAAGGATTTTCAGCGTGGTGCCGTCGCTCGATACGCCCGTCTGCGATATGCAGACCAAACGTTTTAACGACGAGGCGGCCAAGCTGCCTGGCGTGGACATTTACACCATCAGCATGGACCTGCCCTTCGCCCAGAAGCGCTGGTGCGGGGCTTTCGGCGTTGACAACATTAAGATGCTTTCCGACCACCGGACCGGCAGTTTTGGCATGGCCTACGGCACCCTGATCAAGGAACTGCGCATCGAGAGCCGGGCCATTTTCGTCTTGGACAAAGACGACATCATCCGCTACGTCGAATATGTCAAGGAGGTTTCCGACCACCCTCATTACGACGAGGCCCTCAGCGTCGCCAAGAGCCTGCTGGCTGGTTGAGCGGTCCCTGCGCGGCGCGCTGCCTGCTGGCGCAGCGCGCCTCTGAGCCGCTATAGTGAGCAGTGAATGAGACGAGCATGGGCCGCCGTCATAATTTCCGCCTGTTCGTTGCTGGCTGCTTCTGTCAGTCCCGAACGCGCCGGGCAATTTAGGAAGCTGCGTTTTGGGATGTTCGTCTGCTGGAGCTTCAGCACATTTTCCGGCAAGGAGTGGACTGCGGGAGTGGCCGATGTGAGCTACTTCCGGCCCACGGGTTTCGATCCGGATCAGTGGGCGAGCACGGCCAAACGGGCAGGCATGAATTATATTTTGTTGCTCACTAAGCACCATGACGGTTTTTGTTTGTGGGACACGCGGACGACCAACCGGAAGGTGACGCGTTCGCCGCTGGGCGTGGATGTGGCAGCCAGGGTGAGGCAAAGTTGCCGCAAGCACGGGCTTAAGCTGGCCTTCTATTTCAGTGAAGGCGACTGGACCTGGCCTGGCGCGGTGGACGGCAAGAGCATGCAGGGCGGCTCGTATCCGGAACAGAAGAAGGCCCAGCTCAAGGAGTTGCTCACCCGTTACGGCCCTATAGAATTCATCTGGTTCGACCATGCCGTGGGCGACGGCGGATTGAGCCACGCCGAGACCACAGCTTTTGTCAAGCACTTGCAGCCGGATTGCCTGGTGGGTTACAACCACGGCGAGCCGTCCGGCGACTTGCGGCTGGGCGAGATGGGGCACGGCTCATCGCTGGACGATGTGGCCGGCTCGGGCTATAACGCCAAGCACGCCAAAGGTTACACAGGTTACGTGGCCGCCGAGTTCACCTATCCAATTCTTGGCGGCAACCGGCGCGGCACGCCGCAATTCGGGCGCTGGTTTTACACCGGGCCGGAGTGGGACCAGGTAGCTGTTCCGGCCGAAGACATATACCGCGACTACCTGGGCGCGGTCCGCCACGGCAACGTTTTCTCGCTCGACGTAGCTCCGACACCGGCGGGCAAATTGCGCGAGGTGGACGTACGGACGCTGGAAAAAGTGGGGCGCTATATACGAGGGGAGCTTCAACTGCCGTGAATGTGGACCGCCGGGTGTTTCTTGCCAGCCTAGCTTGCGCGCCGCTGCCCTGCTCGCCGCTGGTCCGCTGGTCGCAGGACGAGCGGACCCGGCTTTTTACCCAGGCGTATTGCGGCGGCACGCCGCTAGTGTTTCGCGGCGGTTGGGGCCTGCTCACAGCCCGCATCCATCCCGAAGGCGATTGCCGTTTCCTGCTCGCGCATCGACTGCTGCGCAGCGGTCAGGGCGGGGAAGACATTCTGGAAGCGGAATTGACCATACGGAATACGAGCGCACGGCAGCGCACCGTGGAGGCCGTCTTTGCCAGCTCGGCCCATCCAAGCCCGGCGCTGGGCCGCGAGAGGGCGCATCTTCCTTTCACCGCCGGGCGCCACGCCGTGTTGCGGTCGCTCGGCGACATCGAAACGCTGGACAGCGACCGCTTCATCGGGCGGCCGGGTGAGAACGCGGCGGCGTTTTCGGCCGACTACCTCGAGCCGTTCGATCGTGAGCCATCTGCGCCGGATGCACGCCGGATGCTGCTGATTCCGCTCGCTGGCATCTACCATCCCCAGATACCATGGCGTGTTGCGCTTTTCGCCTCACCTTTGCGGCCGTGGCGTGTGGCCGCGGTGGGCGATGCGCGCGGTGAAGGGGGATGGACCTTCACTACGAAGATCACAGTTCCGGCGGGAGCGGTGGTCAAAGAGAAGTGTTATCTGTTGGTTCACGAAGGCGGTCCTGAGCGCGCATGGCGCGCATTCCACGAGTTCGCTTTCCCGGACCGGGAACCGCGCCCCGGCTGGCTGGAACAGACCGTGGTGCACTATTACGATTTTCTGGGACCAGGAGATGAGGGGCGGCGCGGCACGGGCTACGAACTGGACGCCGCGCGCTTCCGCGAGTTTCATGTCGGGTTGGCCACCCAGCATGGCTACTATCCCTTTTGGGGGGATTACTTCAAGGCCGGCCGGGACCGCTGGAAAGCCATGGCGGGCGATTATGCCGGCGGCTGCGAAATGTCGCTCGAAAAGATCCGCGCGCGGGTCAAGCTAACGCGTGAGGCCGGCGCCCGGGCCGCCATCTATTTGCACACCGCCGGTTTTGATTCGGCGTCGGAATACGCCGCCGCGCTGAAGGACTCACAGATTGTTCACGCCGACGGCAAGACCTATCCGTACGCCTGGCAAGGACCGGATGCGGTGGGCGAGCTCTGGCACATGTCCGTGGCCAGCGAAGCCTGGCGTCGGCACCTGCTGGAGCAAGCCCGCCTGGCGATGGAATTGATCGGCCCCGACGCGATTGTGCTCGACGAGACTTTTGGCGGTCTTGGTTATGATTTTCACCCCGCTCGCCGCGGCCCGCTGTCGCCGCACATGATCGGCTTTCTTGGCGATCTGCGCGCTTTGATTCGCTCCTTCGGCAAGGAAAAAGCGCTGCTTACCAGCGACTGCGCATTGGCCAGCTTTGTGCTGTGGGCTGATGGCGAAGGCGGTGATCACGCCTATAATTCGCTGCTGGGTAACGAATTCTACCGCAAGCCGCCGGTCCGCTACCTGGCCGCCCTAGGCAGGCGGCGCTGGCTGCCCTGCGCTTGGCAGTTTACACAATTTTGGGAGCAGCAGATGGACTTGGCGAGAAAGACCGGGGCGGGCGTAGGCGTATCCAACGGCTGGATTGAGTACACGGGCCTTCACCGCCTGCATCCCAACTGGCGCGCACGATTGACGGCCGATATCGGAACGCTGACGAAGCTCGCCTTGACAAGGACCTAACCCTTTCCCTATCATGAAGTTTGCCGTTTCACGGGGATTTGCCCCGAGCGGGCTCGACCGCAACACTTCACGGGATTCAATGCGAGGAGGATGCCTTGATTAAGCTCGATATCATCAATGAAGTCGTTAACCGGACCGGAATCACCAAAACCAAGGCCGAGATGGCGGTGGAAACGGTTTTCGAGAGCATGAAGCGGGCGCTCAGCCAAGGCGAGCGCATCGAACTGCGCGGCTTCGGCATCTTCAACGTCCGGCCGCGCAAGACGGGCATCGGGCGAAATCCCCGCACCGGCGCAGAAGTGGCCATCCCGCCCGGCAAAGCCGTCCGCTTCAAACCCGGCAAAGAACTGCAAACGCTGCCGTAAAGCGATTTGTGGCCAGCCAGGGCAATCTTCCGGCTTTTGACGAGCCGCCGGCAGCACCGGGCTTTGCCGTCCGCGTGCGGCCGGGATGGGCCGCGTGGCGCCGCGAGCGCCTGTGGCTGCATATCGTTCTGTTCGTGCTCACCTTCCTGACAACCAGCGGGGTCGGCGCACGCATGGCCCACAATTTCAACGCCAACCGTCCCGCTTTTACGGAAAGCGATTTGTTCGGCTTTGCGCATTTGTGGTTGCAACCGGCCGATCTGGCGGCGGGGTTGCCGTTTTCCGTTACCCTGTTGCTGATTCTGCTGGCGCACGAGTTCAGGCACTACTTTGCTTGCGTTTCCTATGGGGTGGACTCGAGCCTGCCGTACTTTGTTCC
>CAYSBM010000343.1:0-4218 GCA_964429095.1 uncultured Solibacteraceae bacterium
GCGCGGTTCTCGCTCACCGTGCGGACCTGAAAGTTGCGCAGAAGTTCGCCCGAGAAAGTCAGGTTGCGGCGGTTGCCCTTGCCCTTCCGAGTCTTCCAGATCGCGTAGCGTTTGGTCAGCGGCTTGGCGGCGGTATCCTCCGGACCCTGCGCGGCGGCGAGCCGCGCCTTCACCGCCGCGACGCCCGCGTTCCCCAGTTCATACATCTGCCGCTGGCGGAAGTTCAGCAGATCGAGCCGTAATTGCTTCTTCTGGTAGACACGGACGCTCGGCATCGATCGCCTCAAAGGAACTTGTGCGCAATTGCCCACAAGTCGCAAACATCCGCCAGATTTGGCGGAAGTCCGACTTCCGGAAGATTTTCCGGAAGTCAGTTGGCTCTGCGTAGCCGGAGCACGGCGGCGCCCTCGGCGTCGGCCTCAACGTCGAAGACCTTGTAGCGGGTGCCTTCGATCTCGACCTCGTCGCCGCGCACGGGCGCCGCAGGCAGGTCGGCGAGCCGGACAAACAGCACCGCATAGACGCCCGGCGCGGCATCCTCGGCTTCACGCGCCGGTTGAAACACTGCACGGACTGTCGCCGCGCCGCCCGCCTCGGGCAAGTAGACGACCTCGCGGCCGAACGTGTTGACGACGGCCGCGTTCAGGTCGCTCACGGCCGCTTCCCAGCCGCTCATGGTCAGGACTTCGTCCCCTTGACCAGAACCTCGGGCCGCAGGCAGATCGGCAGCGGGTTCTGCTGGGTGTGCAGGTCCGTGCCCCGGCCAAACTTCCGCGGCTCCTGCTTGGCGTAGAGCGGCAAGCCGAGGGTGTTCGCCGTCTCGTTGAAATCCGCCGGAGCGAAGAACGTCCGGAAGGTGTTGGCGGTGCCGAGCGGGAAGAAGTGCGCCTCGTCGTCGGCGATGAATTTCCGCACGGCTCCAGAGGCGTCGGTCGCCTGGCCGCGGTACTCCTCGAACGTCACGCCGCCGAAGGTGAACCCCGTGCGGTAGTCGTTGCCGAGCTGCTGGTTACGCTGGTAATACTGGAAGGCCTCTTTCACCTTCGCATGCGTCGTGAAGGCGTCATAGAAGCCCGAAGAGCACAGGCACAGGATGCCCGTCATGAACTCGCCCTTGAGGTTGTCCTCGATGTGGCGCTTCACTTCGAGCACCTTCAGCAGCACCTCGGTCGAAGCCGTCGACAGCGCGAAGTTCACCGTCTTCGGCGTGATGTCGAACTCGGTGTAAAGGTTGTAGAGCACCGAGCCGTCGGCGTCGAGGATCACGCCCTTGAGCGCGCCCATGCGCAGGTGCTCGAGCGTGATCGCGTGCTTGTTGCGCATGTTCTGGAGCTTCTGGGCGAGCAGTTCGGCGAGCGCCTCGGTCTCCGACTCCGAGCCGAAGGCGCGGATGCCCTGGACTTCTTCGGGCAGCACGGCGTCGTCGTGCGGAATGTGGGGGATGACGAACGAGCGCACCTTCCGTTTGCCCTGCGTGCCCACGGTGCCGGGCGCGCCCACGGGCTGCGTGGGCAGCAGGTTCAGCACGCCGCTCATCTCCTCGATGATGATGGTGCGGGTGCGGACACCGGTGGCGGGCATCAGGTTCAACTGCTCGAGCCGCCCGTATGTGTTGGGGATCTTGTTGATGGCCGCCGTCAGGGCGACCATGTTGAAGGCATCGGTGGCGAATGGATTGAGCATCGGCATGGCTTACGCTCCCTCCCGGACAAGAATGCCCAGGCTTTTGAGTTGGCTGATGGCGGCGGCCTTCTGCGGCGCAGTGATCGAGCCAGGCCAAGTCAGGCCCTTGTCCGAGCAGATGGCATGGCGGGCAATGATGACGCCCGGCTGGTCGCCGGCGCTTGCGTCAACGGCGTTCAGGAGGACTCCGGCTGCGTTTTGGGAGCCGTCGTTTGCGGCCGGCGCAAGCTGCGTCACTTTGCCGCTCGTGGTGATGATTCCGACCACCGTGCCGGTCGCCAGATTCTGGCCGCTGGCGACGGTGACCTCGTCGCGGCTGTAGAGGTTGTCCTCCTCAAACTTGAGCCAGTCGCCCAAGTAGTTCGATTCGTTTTGGACGGGCATCGCTCACTTCGCTCCTTTCGCTCCGGCCAAGGCCAGGCAGGCCTTCACAACCGGGTTTTCCTCGAGATTCTGCTTGGCCGTGGCGCCTGCTTCCGGCAGCACATGGGACCGGATCTCTTCCGTGTCCGCCTCGGCCCGCAGCGCGAGCAGTTCCTTGCGGACCTCGGCTGCCGAGAGACGGCGGGTGATGTAGTCGCTGGCCAGCGCCGTCCGGCCGGCGATCGTGCACAGCACGACGATCTCGGCCGCCTCGGCGTAGCCCTGCTGGCGGGCTTCGGCCTCGATTGCGGCCAGATCGGGAACGGGCGGGCTCGTAGCCGCCTGGGTGGTTTCAGACACTGGTGTGCCTCCTTTCGTGAACTTGGGTTTGGACAAAGACTCGGTCATGGCAGCAAGGGCGTCGCGGAACGTGCCCACGCGGTCGGCGAAGCCTCGGGCAACGCTGTCCTCGCCGTAGAGGATGCCGGCTTCGGTCGAGCGCACATCGTCGGCGCTCAGGCCTCGGCGCCGCGCGACGGCGTCGACAAACATGCCGTAGAGCCGGTTGACCTCGGCCACAAGCACGTCGCGAGCTTCCGTCGACAGCGGCTCATGCGGATTGAAGTCGTTCTTGCGGTCGCCGGCAAAGATGGTCGTGTAGCGCAGCCCGTTGGCCGCGTCGAAGCCGCTCTGGTCGAGGTGCATTGCGATGATGCCCACCGAGCCGACGCCGCCCGTACGGGTGGCCCAGATGCGGTCCGTTGCGGAAGCGAGCAGGTAGCCCGCGCTCAAGGCCCAGTCGTCGACCGAGGCCCACACGGGTTTCATGCGCGCGGCCTCCTCGATCAGGCTGGCCACGTCCCAGGCGCCGTTGGCCTCGCCGCCATAGCTGTCGAAGCGCAAGAGGATCCCCCGGACCTGCGGGTCCGTGGCGGCGTCGAGGATTTCGTTGCCCAACTGCTCATACGAGGTGAGCCCCGACTGCGCGTCCATGCCCGAGGCTCGATTGACGAGGCTTCCGGAGACTTCAATCACGGCGACGCCGGCGTCGGTCACAGCGTACGGTTTGCGGGAACGCTGTTCACTGAACAGCGCCGCTTCGACCGCGGGCGGCTCCAGCCCCAAGCGCGGCGCGAGCACGGCCAGGATCGCCGCCAGTTTCTTCGAGTCGATCATCAGCGGCGTGTGGAACACGCGCGAAGCAAAGTGCGGAAGATTCGTCATGGGGTCTCGTTTGCGGGCGCCGGCGCAGGCTCCGCCACCCGCTGCCCGTTGCCCGTGGTCTTGCGCGGATCGGAGTCATAGGTCAGGCCAAGCGAATCGGCGCGCGCATTGTCGGCCGCCGTCTGCCGGTCGACGTCCTCCTCGTCGTAGCCCATCTCGTTGATGACGGCGCTGCGTGGCTTGAAGCCCGCGCGCACGGCGGCAATCTCAGCGTTCATATCCTTGAGCGGATCGACCCAGGCCCAGGACGGCGGCCGCCACTCGACGTCAAGGTATGCATCCCGATTGCGGGCGTAGTCGCGCGCGTCGATCGCGCCGGCCAGTAGAGCGGCCTCGATCCAGGCCTGCCACACCGGGCGGCAGAACTGATAGACCATCACCTGGTGCTGGAACTGCTCGCAGCGGCGGCGGAATTCAAGCAGACCCGCGCGGATCGATGAGTAGTTCACGCGCTCAAGGTCTCCGGTGAGCTGCTCGTAGGTGATGCCGAGGCCTGCGGCGATGGCGCGCAATTGCACGCGCATGAATTCGGTGTACATGCCGCCCACGTCGCCCGGCTCGGTAAACTTCACGTCCTCACCCGGCAGCAGCTTCACCATCGAGCCCGGCTCGATGCCGGCCAGAGGGGCACCGCTTGTGTCCGTCTCGCCCTCGCCCGGCTTTGAGCCGATGACCGGATCCTCGGGATTGTTCTCGGTGATGAACGCCGCAAACATCGCCGCCAGCTTCTTGCGGACCAGCTCGGCGTCGTCGTACTGGTCGAGCTCATGAAGTTTGACGAGCACTTGAGTGAGCCACGGCTGCCCGCGGTGCTGGCCAGGACGGAGCGGCTTGTAAATGTGCAGTACCGTCTCCACCGGCACACGCGTCGTCTCGCCGGCGTTGAAGAACATGAGCTTCTCGCCCGGATGCTCGCGGTATAAGTGGTAGGCCACGCGGCGGCCGATC
>CAYSBM010000344.1:0-2771 GCA_964429095.1 uncultured Solibacteraceae bacterium
TGGTCCGCAAGAAGATCGAGGCCTGCTTCGCGGCGTTCGTGACGCAGCCGCAGGGACCCGATGGCCCGCCGATTGCGCCGAGTGTTCCCGACGCAGCTACCGGCAAGCGCGTCGAGAGCTTCGAGCCGGGCATGATCGAGTACTTGAAGCCGGGCGAGGAGATCACCTTCGCCTCGCCCTCGACCTCGTCCGGCTACCGCGATTACGTCGCCGCCAAGCAGGCGCAAATCGCCACGGGCTTGCAGCTCACCTACGAGCAGTTGACCGGCGACCTCTCGCGCGTGAACTACTCGAGCTACCGCGCGGGGCTTCTCAGCTTCCGCAACGGCATTGAAGGCTTCCGCTGGCTGACTTTCATCCCGATGCTTTGTGCGCCGGTCTGGGAGCGGTTTCTCACGGTGGCCTACGCTGCAGGCGCGATACCCGAGCCCGGGCCGTTTCGCGCCGAATGGACGCCGCCCGGCTTCGGCAGCGTCGATCCGTACAAGGACTCCGTCGCCACGCTGAACCGCCTGCGCATGGGCACGCTCACGCTGCGCCAGGCCATCGCCGAGCAGGGCTACGACCCGGACGCGCAGTTCGAGCAAATCGCCGAGATCAACCGGTTGCTCGACGAGCGCGGCATCGTGCTCGACTGCGACCCGCGGCGTGTGACGCAGAGCGGCGCGCAACAGAAGGAGCTTCAAAATGACCCCAACGAGAGAACGGCTGGAAGCCCGGTTTGAGGCGCTGGCTCCGGCCGAGCGCGACGAGCGCACGGCGACGCTCACCTGGTACACGGGCGCGTTGGTGCGCCGCTACGACGCGCGCGGACCTTTCGAGATGCGCTTCTCGATGGAGCCGGGCGCGGTCCGAATGGGCCGCCTGGCGAGCGGCTCGGCGCCGCTGCTCAACTCGCACCGCGACTTCACGGTCGATGACGTCATCGGCGTGATCACGCGGGCGTGGATCGAAAACGGCCAGGGCAAGGCAACGGTGCGGTTCTCGAAGCGCGCCGACGTCGATCCGATCTGGCAAGACGTTCAGGACGGCATCCTGCGCAACGCCTCGATGGGCGTGGCGATCCATGCCGTCGAGGATGTGACGCCGCAGGGAGCAGAGATGCGCCAGGTGCTGGTGACCGACTGGGAGCCGGAAGAAGTTTCGCTCGTACCTGTCGGCGCCGACCCGGGCGCGGGATTCAAGTTCGAACGGGCAACTGGCCCACAGGAGCAGAAGATGGACGAAACCATCACGACCGCCACGGGCGAAGAGGCCCGTGACGAACTGAAGATCAACCTCGATGCCGAGCGACAGGCCGCGGCGTTGGCCGAACGAACTCGCATCCAGGAAATCGAGAAAGTCGGCCGCACGCTCGGCCTCGATGCGCGGCTCATCGCCCAGCATGTCGAAGCGGGCACCTCGATTGAAGAGTTCCGTAAGCTTGCGCTCGACAAACGGGCTGAAGAGGACGAGCGCATCCCGATCCGCAGCGCGACCGCCGTAGTCACGCGCGACGAAACCGACACCCGCCGCGCCGGGATCACGGCGGCGCTCTTGCACCGCTACGATCCGGCGGTCTTCCCGCTGAGGGACGAGCTTGGCCGCGATTGGACCGGGCAAACGCTGCTTGACCTGGCAAAGGAGTGCCTGGAAACCTCCGGCACGCGCACGCGCCGCCTGCCGCGGCATGAGATCGCCAAGCTCGCGCTTTCGACCTCGGACTTCCCCTCGATCCTCGCCGATGTCGCGAACAAGACGCTTCGCCAGGCCTATGAAGCCTACCCGCGCACCTTCCTGCCGTTCTCGCGCCGGCGCTCGGCGGTGGACTTCAAGAACATCAACGCCGTGCAGTTGGGCGAGGCGCCGAGCTTGATGAAGGTCAACGAGAAAGGTGAGTTCACCCACGGCTCGATCGCCGAATCGAAGGAGACCTATAAGCTCGCGACCTACGGCCGCATCGTCTCGATCACGCGCCAGACGATCATCAACGACGATCTGAGCGCCTTCACGCGCATCCCGGCCGGCTTCGGCGTGGCCGCGGCGACGCTTGAAAGCGACACCGTGTGGGGCATCATCACCTCGAATCCGGCGATGGGCGATGGCGTGACGCTGTTCCACGCCAACCACGCGAACCTCAACACGGGCGCGGGCAGCGCGCTCGCCTTGGCCGGCCTCGGAGCGGGCATGGCGGCAATGGCCAAGCAGAAGGGGCTCGATGGCGTCACCGTGCTGAACGTGCAGCCGCGCTACCTCGCGGTGCCGGTCGCGTTGCAACTCACGGCGTTCCAGTTGGTCGCGGCGAATCTCGCGCCGGCGAAATCAGCCGATCTCGTGCCCGACTACATCCGCGCGCTGACGCCGATCGCCGAGCCGCGGCTCGATGCGGCGAGCACGACGGCGTGGTATCTGTTCGCCTCGCCGGACCAGATCGACACGATCGAGTACGCGTATCTCGAAGGCCAGGACGGCGTGTACATCGAGACGCGGCAGGGCTTCGACGTGGATGGCGTCGAAATCAAGGCGCGCCTGGACTTCGGAGCCAAGGCAATCGACTGGCGCGGGCTCCAGAAGAACGCGGGCGCTTAATCGAGGAGGACGGACACATGAAGAACTACGTGCAGAAGGGTGAAACGCTGACGCTCACCGCGCCGTACGCGGTGAGTTCGGGCGGCGGCGCGCTGGTGGGATCGATCTTCGGCGTGGCTGCGGCCGACTACGCGAGCGGCGCCGAAGGGGAGTTCGAGGTCGAGGGCGGCTTCGCCCTGACGCGGGAGGTCGGCGGCAGCACG
>CAYSBM010000344.1:2781-4215 GCA_964429095.1 uncultured Solibacteraceae bacterium
TCTCCTGGCACTACACCACCACGCGCCCCACCACGACCGCGACCGGAAACAAGCTTATCGGCGGGGCCGCGTGGGCCGCGGCCGACGGCGACGCCACGGGCCGGGTGCGGCTGAACGGGGCATTCCTCTCCTGATGGCGTTCGCTGATTCCGTCAGCCGTGTGGACGAGGCCTGCCTGCGGGTGTTCGGGCGGGAAGTCTCATACCTTCCTGAGGCGGGCGGCCAGGCCGCCGTCCGCGCGGTGTTTCAGCCGGCGCAGGAGGCCGAAGATTCCTCGCCTGGAGTCTATGCCGTGCTGTTCGTGCGGCTGGCGGACCTGCCCGCGGCGCCTATGAGGGGCGATGAGGTCGAGACCGGCGGCGCTCGCTACAAGGTCTTCGATATCGAGGCCGACGCCGAGGGCGCCGCCGTGCTCAGACTGCGCAAGGCCGGCTGACTTGTGGAAGATCTTCCACAAGTTCGAGCCTGAAGGCGCGCGGTCAAAGCCGATGCCCAGTGTCCGCGTCTACCAGAAAAAACAACTGCGGCTCGACCTGCTGAACTTCCGGCAGCAGCAGATGTTCAAGATCGGCAACGTCGGCGTGGCAGCCGTCAAGAACCGCGTGGGCGCCGCGCTCGGGCCCTCGGACGCACCGGCGAAACCCCTCACCAAGCGATACGCGATCCGCAAGACGCGGCTCGGCAAGGGCAACCGTCGGAATCTCACCTTCACCGGCGATATGCTCCGCAACTTCATGGTCCGAACGGTCAGCGAGAACCGAGCCAAGGCGTCGCTCTCGACCCGCAAGGACAGGATCAAGGCGTGGGTGAACCAGAAGATCGAGCCCTGGGTGGTCTTCTCGCCGAAGAACCGGGCCGCCGTGCTCGAAGCGGCGCGGCGGGTGCTCGACGAGATGAAGAACACGCTTCTGGTTGAACGTGCGCTCGGAGGCAGGCAGCGATGATCAATCCGGCAGAACTGGTGGACAACCTGGTCGCGATGCTGCGGGCGATACCGGATCTCGTCGCCGAGATGGATGGCGATCCGGAACGCATCCATCCCTACCACGACCAGTACCCGAAGAAAGCGAGCCTGGCGCAGGCGATCCACACGATGCCCGCGCCGGCGGTGATGGCCGTGTGGCAAGGCACCGCGCCCGGCACGTTCGGCAACGTGGATGTCTGGAAACACCAGGTCACGCTGTATCTGCGGGCGCGGGAAACGGACGAGAGCGATCCGCCGGCGGCCTACTACCGGCTGTTCCGGCTGATCACCAAAGGCGTTCCGGCGGGATCGGAAGTGCCGATGCTGAACGCCACCGTTCATCCCTCCTGCTATCCGATGGATCTGCCATCCATCCAGCGGCAGACCGATGCCGAGGGGCTGGACTATTTCGAGGTTCCCATCACGTTTACGGAGATTGGCGATGAGTGAACGCAATACGGTGTGGCTGC
>CAYSBM010000345.1:0-4208 GCA_964429095.1 uncultured Solibacteraceae bacterium
TCCTTACGCGCCTCCAGCAGGATCCAACCCTGGTAGTTTATGCCTGCAAAAAGCGCGAACAGGCGCCGGTACGGGTAATCACCGGCATCGAGCTCCCGCACGTGAGCCGTGTCCCCAATGCGGCTCTTCACCATGGCGAAATTGGCCTCCAGGCCGGCGCCTTTCAGATCTTCGCTGTTCGAATTCCAGCACACGTACACATTCGGGTGCGTGGCGACGTCGAAAATGGCCTTGATCACCGGCAGTTCGCAGGTCTCCCTGCCGTGGACTTCCAAACGGATTTTTTGCCCATGATCAGCGCCGAAAGCTCCAACCTCGTTCAACGCCCGGCCGATCTGCTCAATGGTCTTTTCGCGGGGAACGTGGGGGGGAAAACCGTTGGGCTTCACTTTCACGCCCAACCCCCCGCAATCGGCCATCAGCAACACATACTGCTTGGCAAGTTCGATGTTGCGCTTCACCACTTCCGGATCGGCGGAGTGAAATTCGCAGTTGGAACCATAGCCCACCAGCACCACCGGACTGTCGGCGAAACGCTTGCGTACTTCACGGCGCTGCGCTGGGCTAAGCGACGGCTCCACGCCGTGGGCGTGTTCGGTGCGGAGTTCCACTCCCAGCAGGCCGGACTTTTCGCAGGCGGCGATCAATGTGGGCAGGTCCATGTCCTTGCCCCATTGGTAGGTGACCAAGCCGAATTTCATTCCCCGGACTTTGGCCGGCGCCAGACCTGCCAAACCGGCCGCAGCGCAGGTGGAGACGAAGAAGCCTCTACGCGATATCTGTGGCATGGGAGCGCTCCTTAGACTCTTTCAGGCGGCGGAACCACAAAACCGTCTCGATAAGTATCTGCCAGCAGCGCATTGGCCTGCTCGTCTCCGATGAAACGCTCGGCGTCCGGGTCGAAATCCAGGATCTTGCCGCAACGGAATGCGGCGTTGGCCACTTGGGCCAGCCCGGAGGAATAATGGGCGGTCTCAACCGGGCCGTTCTGGTCCTCTACCTTGCGGCTACGCACAGCCTTGATGAAATTCTCGAAGTGGCGGGCGGGCGCCGAACCAGTGGGCCCCGGGGTGCGCTTTTGCCCCAGAAACACGGAGTACTTAGTGTAACCGTTGATCGCCATGTAGCCTTCCGAGCCGTAAAACAGGTCGCCGTTGGTGGCCCCGTCGGCTTCCGTGTTGGTGCACCAGAAGCGCACCGCGATTTCAGCGTATTTCTTCTCCTTGCCGAAGTCGCATAGCGCGGTGAGAAGCTCCGGAGTCTCGCGTCGGTCCCGCCACAAATACTTGCCACCCATGACCGCCACGCGGGTTGGAAACTTCACGCCCAAGCCCCATTGCAGCATGTCGAGCTGGTGCACTCCCTGGTTGCCAATTTCACCGTTGCCGAAGTCCCAGGTCCAGTGCCAGTTGTAGTGGACATGGTTCTTGGAATAAGGCCTCCATTTAGCTGGGCCAACCCACAAGTTGTAATCCAAAGTCGCGGGCGGCTCCTCGTTGGGGAAATTCTGGAGCCTGGGCCGCCATTTGAAAATGGTGGCGCGGGCCATATACACGTCGCCGATTACGCCCTCCCGCAATTTCTGGACGGCTTCCTGCATGGCCTCGGAACTGCGCAGTTGCACACCGTGCTGCACGATGCGCTTGTACTTGTGGGCTGCCGCGATCAGGCTGCGGCCTTCGGCCAGCGAGTGCGTACCGGGCTTTTCGACGTAAACGTCCTTGCCGGCCTGGCAGGCCCAAATAGCAGCCTGCGTGGGCCAGTGGTTCGGCGGGGCGATGCTGACCACGGCAATGTCCTTATCCTCCAGGACACGCCTCAAGTCTTGCACGACTCTTACGCGGCGGCCGTACTTGGCTTCGAATTCTTTGGCGCGCCGGGTCGCGACTTGCAAGGCCGGGTCGACAAAGGTTGACACCTCGACGTTTTCCAGAGGCTCGAACCCATGGTAATGGGCCGTGCCGCGGCCATTCACGCCCAAGACTGCGACACGGATGGTGTCATTAGCGCCGAAAGCGCGGCCGGCCGACATGATCATAGGGGCGGCTGAGGCGGCCAGAAACTGTCTTCGCTCCATAATGTCCTTTCCAAATCCCCAGAAAGAATTGTACAACCTTTGGAGGCGTAAGCCGCTGCGTAGAGACCCGCGTTAGTCTCCACTCACACGGCGAGGGGAAGAGAAATAGAACTCCAGCGCCGCCGGCACAGCGATCTTCCAGTTCTTCCAATTCGTGCGGATCACCGACAAGCCCAACATCAATAGCGTCACCGCCAGAGCCGCGGCTATGGTTTGGGCTGTGGAAAGCGATTCTTTCCAGGAACCGAACCAGCGCCCATAGACGAGTTCAATATGCACCCAGTAAACCAGCAGCGAGGTGGTTCCCAACTGCCGCAGCCAGCTCCAGCCGCCTGCGGAACCATATTCAGTCCAAAGGTAGGCGGCGGCGAGAATCAGCATCACCACACCCAGCTTGATCAACGTCAGCGCGGGGCTGTCCAGCCAAAAATCGGCTTTCGGATAGAGCGAGTAAGGCAGTTCGCCCAGCCAGCGCGTAGCGGCGACGAGGGCCAGGCCGCCCAAGGCAATCCACTGCATGGCGCGGGGGAGCTCAAGCGGAGGCACACTGCGGAGCAGGCTCCCGAAACTCATGCCGAAAGCGACAAACGCGGCCCAGGGAAAGAAACTGAAAAAGTCATAGCTGGGAACGATGTAGTTGCGCAGCAGTTTCGGGGTCCCACTCCAGTCCAGATTGCTGACCAGCGGCGACAAAACGGCGATGAGAAATCCCAAGGCGGCGCATAGCCGCACGCGGTCGCGGGTGGGAAACACCGCCATGAAGGAGAACAAACCCACGGCCACACCCATGCAATTCAAGATGTCCACTTTCACCAGATCTTGCCAGGAACTGTAAGGCTGAGCGAACAGCCAGAATTGAAAGCGAATCAAGAACGCGATGCCCAAAAGGTAGCCGGCGCGGCGCAGGCCGGCCCAAATTCGACGCGGAGCGGACCATCCCAACCGTTCGCGGCTGCTCATCCAGCACGACAAGGTCACGCCGGTCAAGAACAAGAACAGAGCCGGCGGCATCCCACCTATAAACTGCGACAACACGAAAGCGGGTTCGGCGCGGAGATCCGTGCGCATGAAACTGTGGAACACGTGGCCCTGGAGCATGATGGCCGCCGCCAAGCCGCGTGTCCAGTCCAGATATAACAACCGGGAGGATGAACTTGAAAGATTGCTATGTGACATTACAATAACTACTTTTGCGGGTACTCCCGCCTCACTCCTTGCGGTAATTTAAGCTCGAGCGCCTGATCCGGCAGGTTGGGCTCGAGGCGGATGTTGGAATAGGCAATCAGATGGTAGTCCCCGCTGGGTTCATGGAACTTCTGCTGAACGGGCTGGCCACTGGCCGTTGAAATCCAAAGATCCACCTTGCTTAGATGCTCTCGCGCCTGCGGCGATTTGGGAATCAGCTCCAGATGCCAGGCTGGTTGGCCGCCGGCGGCCTCTGACCCCAGAAACCGGATCTGGTAGCTGGTGGAAAGTTCCTTTCCCGAGGTCCCGAAACCCAACAACAAGAACTGGTCCACCAACTGGCGTTGCTTGCCCAAGTCGTATTCCTGGACGGTCCTGATCTTCGGGAAGTATTTCTCGAGTTTGCGGCCGCGAAACACGACTGTGAATTGATCGGGGGTGAGGAAGTCGATGCGGATCCTGACATCGCGCGCCGAAACCCGCTTCATGCGGACCGAACCGGTCTCCTCGGTATTGTCGTTCAAGACCGCAGTGTGGGTGATGCGTTTGAGGTCTGCCACCATGCCCTTGAAACCTTGAGCGCCCTGGTCCATCCGCGCCAGAACCTCCTCAAGCGTCTGAGCACCAACGCCAAAAAGGGATAGCCAGCCCGCAACCGCCAGCGCTGGAAACGCGATCTTCATATTCTTAACGTTTCTACGCACCCACGGAAAACCGCACTTATTGTGGCTGCGTAAACGCCATGTAGCCTTTCAGTTGCTCTTCGCTGTCCCGGACCGGCTCCAGACGGACTAGCTTCTGCTTCTTGCCTGTGCGAGTTTCCAACATCGCTTGCACCCGGGCGGCGCGCTCTGGCTCAGCCAGTCCCGCCAGCAGATCCATGGCAATCCAATACACGTTAGCGCCGTGCACAGCGGGCAACATGGTGATGCTGCCGGCGTTGGGA